>CAIMDR010000122.1 GCA_903839795.1 uncultured Methylococcaceae bacterium
GGGATTTATGCTTATGTGACTTTAAATAACGGGGTGGAGCCGTCTGAAGCACTCAGAAAAGAACTGGTTGATTTGGTTAGAAAAGAAATTGGTGCCATTGCCAATCCTGATATTATTCAGTGGGCTCCCGGTTTGCCAAAAACCCGTTCAGGTAAGATCATGCGGCGTATTTTGCGTAAGGTTGCGGCTAATGAGCTTGATAATCTGGGCGATATTTCCACACTGGCTGATCCGGCAGTCGTTGATGAAATTATAGATCATCGAGCAAATAAGTAAGTGACGCTATTATGAATCGCTAAATTTAAGGAATAAATACGCAAGTACATTATTAATATTTCATTTTTTCTTTTATACTTGCGCATTAAATACATCAAGGAACTACCATGGAAAAACCATTCATCTTACACATGCTGACCACCGCTAAAAACCTGAGTCCTTTTGACGTTAATATGGCGATGGATGCCGGCTGGCTTTCTGCACTACCTTATATTAACGTTGAAGCCAGTGAAGTACAAGGTCTGGTACAGGACGCTATCTTTTCCCGTAGCGCAAAAAATTTAAAACGTACCGGTATTTTTATTGGCGGTCGTGATACCAAACAAGCCATGGATATGTTAAAAACAGCCAAACGCTCAATGGTTCCCCCTTTTGAAGTATCTGTTTTTGCAGATCCTAGCGGCGCATTTACAACGGCAGCGGGCATGGTTGCGGCTGTGGAACATGAGTTAATCACAAAATTCAATACCACGCTGGAAGGCAAAAATATTCTTGCGTTAGGCGGAACAGGCCCTGTGGGTCAAGCGGCGGCAGTTATTGCCGCTCAAGCAGGTGCCAACGTAAGAATTATCGGCAGGCAGTTGGAAAAAGCGCAACACATTGCCGAGCTGTGCAACAATGAATTTGGTGACGGTAAAATCACCATTACTGCCGGCGCAGATGCGGACAAAGCTGAATACATGAAGACAGCCGATGTTGTTTTTGCAACCGGTGCCGCCGGCATCGAATTATTAAGCGCAGAATTAATTGCCTCGGCACCGCAGTTAAAAGTTGCGGCTGATGTTAATGCCGTGCCTCCTTCCGGTATTGCAGGCGTTGATGCTTTCCATAATGGCACACCTATCGAAGGATCAAATAGCGGCGCTGTGGGCATCGGTGCTCTGGCTATCGGTAATATCAAATATCAGGCACAAAATAGATTGTTGAAAAAAATGCTTGAAACTGACCGACCTGTGTATCTACATTTTGAACATGCTTTTGAAGTCGCCAGAGCTTATATTAAGTCAAAAGCTTAAACCTGCACTCATTATTAAAGAGGATATCTAATGGAGAAACGTAGCATTCTTCACATGCTTGACCCGATGCCAAACAATAGTCCGTTTGATATTAATATGGCAATGGATGCCGGGTTTGATGTGCTTATGCCTTATAGCAATGTCAAATTAGACAGTGTTTACAGGCTCACTCAGGATGCTATTTTTTCTCGTGGCCCTGCTGGTGTAAAACGCACCGGCATCTTTATTGGTGGCCGCGATTTAGGGTTGGCGATGGACATGCTTGATGCCAGTCAACAAGCAATGGTGCCGCCCTTTGAAGTCTCTGTTTTTGCTGACCCCAGCGGTGCATTTACTACGGCGGCGGCCTTGGTTGCCTGCGTAGAGAAAGAGCTGAAAGCAAAGCACGGTAAGGAATTGAAAGATTGTACGGCGCTGGTTTTTGGCGGCACCGGGCCGGTCGGAATTGCTACGGGGATTATTGCTTCCTTGGCGGGTGCAGAGACTGCATTAGTCGATCATTTATCCCAAGATACGGCTGAAGATATTGCCAAGGCTTACAATCGTCGTTTTGGTTGCACGCTAAAAGGGGCGTGTGCCAGTTCTGATGCTGATAAAATCAAGCTGATAGCCAATGTTGATATTATCTTTTGCGTTGCCAAAGCAGGCGTTCAGGTGTTAAGTGCGGCTGTTTTAAAAGAAGCCAAGCAGTTAAAAGTGGCTGGCGATGTTAATGCCGTTCCGCCCTTAGGTATAGAGGGTATTAAGCGTAATGATTCAGGCGCTCCCTTGCTTCATGCCGTTAATGCTCAAGGTGCGGTCGGAGTAGGGGCGTTGGCAGTGGGCAATGTAAAATACACGCTTCAGCATGAAATGCTAAAATTAATGCTGGACACTGATAAGCCTTTATATCTTGATTTTAGAGAGGCTTTTAACAAAGCCAGGGATCTTGTGTAATTAAGCCATACGCCCATTTGCCGGTTTCGGCCGGGTTCGAGTCATAATTTTTAATCATTAAAGACTGGTTTTGCGAGGGATATCGAAATTCATATTTTTATCTTCAGCTCTATCGAAAATTGACACATTGTCAGCTTTCATCTCAACATGAAAAGGACGGAAGGTAACAATATGAATCCACACAACAGAATTTTATTTGCGGGTGATCCGCATGGTAACTTTAAACCACTGATAGACGCAGTTCATAAATACCAGCCCGAAGCAGTTATTTTATTGGGTGACTACGATCTGGACAGGCCGCTGGAAAATTGTTTAAAGGAAATTGCCGACCTAACTGAGGTGTGGTGGATTGCTGGAAATCATGATTTTGAAACCCCAGCGAAATACAATAACCTATTTAATTCCGCTTTTTCTCACCGCGACTTGCATTTGAAAGTGACTGAAATAGCGGGGCTTAGAATCGCTGGATTAGGCGGTGTTTTTCTTGGCAGGGTATGGTATCCGCCGCAAGCTCCAAAATGGCAGGGTAAACAGCATTTTTTGCATAATCAATCGGTTAATATCCAGCATTCAGAGATGTCACTAAAATACAAATCAGCGATATGGCTTGATGAGTTTGAAGCATTAAAGGCACTGAAAGCCGATATTTTGGTATCACATGAAGCGCCAGGATCTCATCGACATGGCTTTATGGTTATTGGTGATTTAGCGGCTGCCATGGGTGTGAAGCATATTTTTCATGGACATCTTCATGAAAATTACGCCAGTACTATAAAGAATAATATTAAAGTACGCGGTGTGGCCGACAGGGGCGTTACAAATTTGTTTGGAAATACACTCGATACCAATTAATCCATCAACCTAAAAAACATATTTTAGCCACAGATAAACACGGATTTACTCAGATAAACAACGCCTTAGATCAATTCTTTTGATCACCCTATGGGTGAATTGTCAGTCGTGCGTAACATTATGTATTATCAGTGTTTATCTGTGTCAATCGGTGGCTAAATGAGGTTTTTAGGATCAACAAAATACTTCCGAGCTTGGGAATAATGTATTGATGCACTTGAATACCTTACTCCCTCTCTGGCTCGAGAGGGTTGGTATTTAATATTACTCAGTGTATCCGGACAAACGTTGAGGACAGTCTTGCCATCAACCTGATACTAAAGCGTTAGCTTGAAGATTGACTATTATCAACAAAGACCTTGAGTTTTTGACCGGGAAGCAGTCCCTTAACAAGTGTAGCGGCGTTGGATTTACGTATTTCAGCAACGGGTACATTAAATTTTTTGGAAATTTGTATCAACGAGTCGCCTTTGCCAACCGTATAACTGATGAGACGGATTGAAGAGGCAGCACTGGCAATTTGTGGATTGACACTTTTGATGGTTAGTTTTTGACCGGGTATTAATGCTGTTTTTAAAGTGATATTGTTCCAGCTTGCAATCTCTTTTGGGGCAACAGAAAAGCGTTGAGAAATATTGAAAAACGTATCGCCTTTTTTAACGGCATAAACTTGAGAGCTTGCGGACTTGGTTTTAGAGACTTTGACAAATAAGGGATTAGCATTTGATTTTTCTTCTACTTCAGAAGGAATCTGTAAATGCATGCCTGAACGAACCGCATTGTTTGATAAATGATTGGTTTCACGCAGTAATTGAGTCGTTGTATTATTTTTATCGGCAATAGATGCCAAATTGTCGCCTGATTTAACTTTGTATTGCGTCAAGCTTGCTCTGATGACATCGCTATGAAGCGGAGCTGCTTTTTCTTCACGCTTTTCCTGATGGCGCGGCTCAGCGACCTGATCTTCATTGTATTGTTTTAAAACAACCCGTTCCGAGTAGGGCAGTAGAGCAAGGTTTTCTTTGAATGATTTCGCGTGGGCAACTGGCACCAGCAAACGATGTGGGCCTTCAGGCGCCGTGCTGGAACGGTTAAAGCCGGGGTTTAATTTTAAAAAGGCATACAGGGGTGTGTTGGCCAGTTTTGCTGCTTTGTGTAAGTCCAAGGGGGACTTAATGTCAATGACTTCAAAGTAAGGCCGGTTGGGAATATGCTGTAAATGAATATTGTATTCGTCAGCATGGGCAAATAATTTGGCAATGGCCAATAACCGGGGAACATAGTCTTCGGTTTCTTGGGGGAGGTCTAGTGACCAATAATCAGTGGGCAGATTGAGATACTCATTTCGTTCAATGGATTTTCTTACCCGACCTTTTCCGCAATTATAAGAAGCAAGCGCAAGTAACCAGTCGCCATCAAAATTTTCACTTAATTCTTTTAGATAAGTGGTTGCGGCTTTTGTTGAGGCATAAATATCGCGGCGACCGTCATACCAGTTATTTTGCTGAAGGCCATACTCTTTACCTGTAGACGGTACAAACTGCCAAAGTCCTGACGCATCCGCTTTTGAATAAGCATCGGGTACAAAAGCGCTTTCAACAACCGGTAATAAAGCCAGTTCACCGGGTATTTTTTTGGCTTCGATTTCATCGAGAATATGGTGTAAATACGGCTCTGCCCGTTGCTGAATGATGGCAAGAGAAGCGGGATGCTCTAAATACCAGTATAATTCGCGGTCTATGCGTGGATTTTTAATGTCAGGTAATGAATACAGCGACAATAAACGCTCCCAAACGGTATCTTTGTGCGTGGATGCTGTTTTGAATTTATGTGTATGCAGGGTACCATAAGGATGGTACTCATAACTGTCATCCTGGGTCGATTTGACAGGCGCTTGATCGTTAATGGTTAAAGGTTCTTTGGGGGAATTTGAACAACCTGTAACAATTAATGATATTGAAATTAATAAAAAATTAATCGACCTGTTAAAATTAACACGTGTCATCTTTTTAGGCCTAAGTGTATGTTATTATTTTGGCGGGATTATACCATTTTTTTTGATGAAAATCATCAGTGTGATGTTGTATTGAGTGTAATTAATGAAACGAAATTTCTTGTTTGCCTGGTACCAAACCCCACGGGGTAAGCTTTTAAAAGAACTTGAAGCTGACTATTTAAAACGGTCTATTACTGTTAGTTGTCAGCAAATCATACTGCAAATCGGTGGTTTGGGCTGGGAGGATGAATTTATTGACTGTACTTTATACAAAAATTATACCGTGCTTGATGCCAAAGGACTGGGTTGTGCCGAGGCCAGAAAAATCCAGGCCAAAGCCTATAGCTTGCCTTTGCAAAGCGACAGTGTCGATATGATTATCATACCGCACCTGTTGGAGTTTGATGCGCAACGGTTTCAAACAATGAGAGAAGTCGAGCGTGTTTTAAAGCCCGAAGGACTGTTGGTGGTATTAAATTTTAATCCCTGGAGCTTATGGGTCAGGTATCAGTTTTTATGGGATAAAAAAATGGCTGATTCTTGGGGAGGGCACTTTATTTCTCGCTCAAGAGTCCTGGACTGGTTGAAATTATTAAATTTTGAAGTAACGGTATCATCGGAGTTTAATTTAGATTCTGTCAGTTCTAAGCAGGGAAAATTAATAGCCGATAGGCGCTCATTTTTTTCTACCGCCTATGCCATTAAGGCGATAAAACGGCGCTACAATATAATTCCGTTAACACCTGTTAAAAACGGAAATGCCCGTATGGCTTTGATCAATTCACTAACCCCGTCTGCCCGGATAAGAAAACATGACTGATGCAGTAATTATTTATACCGATGGGGCTTGTCGTGGTAATCCAGGGCCCGGTGGCTGGGGTGCTTTGCTTAACTATAAAGGTAAAATAAAGGAACTTTATGGCGCAGAAAAGCTGACAACCAATAATCGAATGGAACTGATGGCTGCCATACAAGCATTGGAAATATTAACAAAGCCTTGTTCTGTGCAACTTAACAGCGACTCCGTTTATGTGCTTAAAGGCATCACCGATTGGATGCCTAACTGGAAAAAAAGAGGCTGGAAAACAGCCTCTAAATCGCCAGTTAAAAATGAAGATTTGTGGCGCAGATTGGATGCTGCCATAGCTACGCACACGATCGAATGGAAGTGGGTAAAAGGCCATTCGGGTGATATAGGCAATGACAAGGCTGATGCCTTGGCTAATCTGGGTATCGATTCATTGTAATCAGGTTTGAGGTCAAAGATTCAAGGTTCAAGGTTCAAGGTTCAAGGCGAAAGGCGAAAGGCGAAAGGCGAAAGGCGAAAGGCGAAAAATATTTTCTATTGTCACTTTTGATCTCTGATCCCTTGACACTACTCCTTAGTCAACTCGCAATATATAAGCCCACACTTTATCGTCTCTACACCCTTAACTTAATGGCAGTGACGTGCCGGACACCTTGTAAATTTGGAGTACAAACCTGGGTTGTAAGTATTCACCTCCCCCTTTGAAAAAGGGGGACTGAGGGGGATTTATCTAATAAAATCCCCCCTAACCCCTCTTTGTCAAAGAGGGGGACTGAATAATTAC
>CAIMDR010000123.1 GCA_903839795.1 uncultured Methylococcaceae bacterium
CTACCCACTTAAGACGGTACAGTTTGAGGTTAAGCCGTTCGTGGTGAGCCTGTCGAACCATGAGCGACTTAACCGCTCACCCTTCGACAGGCTCAGGACGAACGGTTAAGTCTCGACTATGTCCCGCGTTAAGTTGGTAGCGGACTTTATCTTAAATCCTGATTTTTCCGTTGCCTCTGAGCTAAAATCCACTTTAACAACAGCGTCAATAAAAAGAAAGCGCAGGCAGCGATGCCCAGATACTGGGCAAGATGAGACATATCAGCCTGTATGGCACCCGCGCCGATAAGAGTCGCAGTCACGCCAAGAGGAAGAAAGCCTAAGGCACTTCCGATCCAAAAATCACTATGACTAACGGTACTTAGTCCCAACAAGATATCGTTATAAAGACCGCTAATGGGCAGTTGTCGCATGAATAATACCGAGCGCCAGCCCCGTGCTTGTGTGCCTTGGGACAAGGCGATAATCTTTGGGAATTTTTGCTGAACAAACTCACGGCCACTCCAGCGAGCAAAAATAAAAGTGCCGTAAGCGCCCAGCAAGGTTCCGAAATGACTCCAAACAAAACCCCATGTAAAGCCAAATACGACACCTGCCAAGGAGCATAGAAGCAGTCTGGGCATACCAATAGCGGTAAGTAAAGCTGCTGCCAAAGTAAATATGGCAGGTGCCGCGTAACCCGTTTCCGTCAGCCACAATTTAATTTGATGACTCTGGTTAAGCACGTCTTTTAGCGGCAGGGAATAAATTAAAAAACTACAGCCTACCACTGCGATAAGTAGCGAACCCATCGCTATTTTTTTGGACAGCATGCTTGTTGATTCAGCCACATTTCACCTGAAGATTAATTGAGAGTTGTAATAATACTAGAGACTACTGTGTAGCTCCAGAGAAAAAGTAATCCTTAGGTAAGACAAAAACTCACTGATTGCATCAGGGTTTTTAGCATCCTTGCATAAAATCTGTTTTGCCAGTCTTGATATAGAGCACTGAATTAATTAAGTTCGTAGGGCGTGCCGTGTGCGCCTTATTTTTCAAGGCGCGCACGGCACGCCCTACAGAAAATAATGTCGCTTAATCAACGAAGATCTTGATACTGTCGGCTTGATCAACCGGATTGATTACGGCCACTGGATTCGCTGATTAAGTGCTACATAAATCTGCATCCATTTGTAAATATTAATTTATTTTAACACATCAACTCGGAATCATAACCTGTTTCTATCACTGTTAAGTCTTGCAGCTTCATCCAAAATGGAAATTAAATTGCCTTGTCACAAAATCTTAAACAAACGTTCATTTTTTTGTCACAAAAGAGCTTTACTCTTTGCCCTGAATACGCGAGAAAAATACATAACCGAAAATCCATGATTTTCATCACTGTAATAGTGCGTTGGCGACTTTTACAGGACTTCTTTATTAGGGGAAATAAAAAATGAAACTGCTCTATTCTATCCATAAATACGACGTTTTCATGTTCACTTGGTTGATTAATACCAGAATGCACAGCGCCTTAACCGAGGTAAGTCGTTACCTGTCAAAAACAGGTGATGGCTCGCTCTATGTGTTGGTGGCCGGCGCTTTATTTTGGCATGAAGGGATTGAAAGTCCGCGTCTACAAGCCGTATTACTGGCTTTTTTAATAGAAAGACCGGTTTATTTTGTATTAAAAAACAGCCTGAAACGTAACCGCCCCCAGGCCGCCTTAATAAACTTCCGCAGCATTATTACTCCGTCAGACCAATTCAGTTTTCCCTCGGGACATACCTCAGCCGCCTTTATGATGGCAACCTTGCTTGGCTATTATTTTCCATCGTTAATAATTCCTCTTTATGGTTGGGCAACCTTGGTCGGCTGTTCCCGGGTGGTACTGGGCGTACATTTTCCGACCGATATTTTGGTTGGTATTATTTTAGGCATTAGCACTGCACTTTTTAGCTTGGGACAATTATGAAAATTTTTTATGGGGTACAAGGAACCGGAAACGGCCACATAACACGCGCAAGAGTTATGGCAAAAGAACTCTATGCCGCAGGGATTGATGTGACCTTTCAATTTACAGGGCGCCCGGCTGATAAATATTTTGATATGGATATTTTTAACGGCTATCAATTGCGTACCGGTTTAACTTTTAATACCGATAAAGGCCAGGTGAATTATCTAAAAACAGCTTTTGAAGCCAAGCCTGTTACCTTTATTAAAGACTTAAAAGCTTTGGATTTAAGTGGCTATGACTTGGTTATCAGCGACTTTGAACCGGTAACCGCCTGGGCCGCAAAAAACCAGAAAAAGCCGGTTTTAGGCATCGGTCATCAATACGCATTTAATCATGCCATACCCCGTGCAGGCTCCGATCCAATTGCTAATCAAGTCATGAAATATTTTGCCCCCGCTGATAGAGGTGTAGGCTTACATTGGCATCATTTTGGTCAACCGATTTTGCCGCCTATCATTGATACCCCGGAAACACCCAAAAGCATTATTAAAAATAAAATCGTGGTGTATCTTCCTTTTGAAGACCAACAAGAAGTTATCAAGCTTTTATCACCGTTTAAAAACTTTGAGTTTCATATTTATGCGCCTGATGTTATTACCTCAGCATTCGACCACATCGAATGTCATCCTCTTTCACGCGCAGAATTTCAGAAAGATTTATATGATAGTGCAGGGATTATCAGTAATGCCGGCTTTGAGTTAGCCAGTGAAGCCTTACAGCTAGGCAAAAAAATCCTGGCCAAGCCGCTACATGCACAAATGGAACAAATATCCAATGCGGCCGCCTTAAAACAACTGGGTTATGGTGAAACCATGCATGATATGGATAGCACAGTTATTGAGCGTTGGCTGCATGATGACCGCGCCATCCAGATCACTTATCCCAATATCGCAAAAGTGTTGGTTAAATGGATACAGGACGGCATGCCTGAAATGGATGCTGATTTTATCGATGCTATCTGGAACACCGTAGATGTTCTGCACATTAATCACTGATGTTGGGCAGCCCTTTAACTTTTGCAATTCAGCGGTAGCTATTCCAGTCCCCCTCTTTGAAAAAGAGGGGTTAGGGGAGATTTTATTAGATAAATCCCCCTCTTCCCCCTCGCTATGCTCTTCCCCTTTTTCAAAGGGGGAGGTGAATAATTACACATCAGATGCAACCGTTCACCCCCCTAACCCAAAATTAAAAAACTATTGACCTAAAAATCATATATAGACTTTCAGATAAATAATTTCCAAGTGCTGTGCAGAACAGCACTACTTTTCTGGTTTGTAGTGTTGAAAAATGAAAATTTAA
>CAIMDR010000124.1 GCA_903839795.1 uncultured Methylococcaceae bacterium
ATAAAAACCGTGTTTCATTAGGTATGAAACAAATGGGTGAAGATCCATGGCAAAACATTGCACGACGTTACCCAGCGGGCACTCGTGTATTCGGTAAAGTAAACAACTTAACTGATTACGGTTGCTTCGTAGAGATTGAAGAAGGCGTTGAAGGTTTAGTTCACGTTTCTGAAATGGACTGGACCAACAAAAACGTTAACCCATCCAAGCTTGTTCAGTTAGGTGATGATGTTGAAGTCATGGTTTTGGAAATCGATGAAGAACGTCGTCGTATTTCTTTAGGTATGAAGCAGTGCAAAACCAATCCATGGGATGAGTTTGCAGCAACGCACAACAAAGGCGATAAAATATCAGGAAAAATCAAATCAATTACTGATTTTGGTATTTTCATTGGTCTTGATGGCGGTATTGATGGTCTTGTTCACATGTCTGATATTTCATGGGCAGATGACAGCGAAGCATCAGTTCGTGAGTTCAAAAAAGGTGATGAACTGGAAACTGTTATTTTAGCGGTTGATTCAGAACGTGAACGTATTTCGTTAGGTATCAAACAACTTGAACAAGATCCG
The DNA here is from genome assembly GCA_903839795.1 of uncultured Methylococcaceae bacterium. Classification (GTDB taxonomy): domain Bacteria; phylum Pseudomonadota; class Gammaproteobacteria; order Methylococcales; family Methylomonadaceae; genus Methylobacter_C. The sequence goes on from CAIMDR010000124.1 coordinate 570, forward strand.
TTCCAAAACTTTTTGGCGACCCACGAAAAAGGCAGCTTGGTAAAAGGAACTATCAAGGAAGTTGATGCTAAAGGTGCAGTTATTACTTTAGCGGATAATGTCGAAGGGTATTTACGTGCTTCTGAAATTCAACGTGACCGTGTTGAAGATGCGCGCACCTTGCTTAAAGAAGGCGATACTCTTGAAGCCAAGTTTATCGGCGTAGACAAGAAAAGCAAGTCAATTTCTTTGTCAATTAAAGCGAAAGATCAAGACGAAGAAACACATTCTATTAAAGATCATTCCCAACATTCTCAGCAATCAGTAGGTACGCCTACCATGGCTGACTTATTTAAGCAGTTGGAAAAATAAGGACTTTAGAAGAGGGTCTGTGATAACACAGATCCTCTGCGTTTTCTTTTTCACAGGATAGAATGTGACAAAATCAGAACTAATTGAAGCACTTGCTGGCAAACAACCGCATTTGGCACTGAAAGATGTAGAGTTGGCAGTAAAATGCATCATTGAAAAAATGAACCAGGCATTATCTTCTGGAAAAAGAATTGAGATTAGAGGTTTTGGCAGTTTTTCGTTACACAAACGCCCTCCACGTATGGGCCGTAATCCAAAAACGGGTGAATCTGTCGCATTGACTGAAAAGCATGTTCCACATTTTAAACCCGGTAAAGAGTTACGTGATAGAGTCGATGCCGCTAGTCAAAATTACGAAATAATAGACTAAAATAATTAATCAACGCAACAACTAGTTGATAGATAACATGTTTCATCATTTATTGTGATTCTTGTTATTGCGTTGATTTTTTAGTATCAGGTTTTGTTGTTCTTCAACTTGTTTTATGCACCCCCGCATGTCCACACTTACATAAACGCTAATATCTGCTATTCAATTTTACGAGTAGTTCGGTTGATTTTATGTTTCAAAATCATAACGCCAAAAGCTAATCCGGCTTAGTAAATAAAAATAATCCTCCCACCAGATATATCCTGGTAATCCAATTAATACCCCTTTCCATTCTTGCGCCTGTGTTACTGTTTGCTTAGCACCAGTAGAGTGCTATTTTTGGGTAAGACATGTTTTATCAATTTTAATGACGTCTTGTTTTGTTTGAGCTTGATTGTATGATATATTCTTTCTTAAATGAGAATGATTATTGATTCCTTGTTTTTTGAATCTTTAACAGCAATTTATTATCAAGGCTAAATTTATGGTGATGAGCTTAAAAAATCTTCATGTGGGTGACTTGGGAAAGATAGTCGGTTTTGAACAAGCCGGTAAGCCCTATAGAAAAAGGTTACTGGCCATGGGCTTGACTCCGGGTACTGAATTTAGTATTACCCGATTTGCACCTATGGGTGATCCTGTTGAAATTAAATTGCGTGGATTTTCGTTAACTTTGCGTAAAGACGAAGCGGGAATACTGTTGATAGAGAAGCTGTAATGAAAACTGATTTTACGGTTGGTGTGGTTGGCAACCCTAATTGCGGTAAAACAACCCTTTTTAATGTGCTCACTGGTTCCAGGCAGCATGTAGGCAATTGGCCTGGCGTAACCGTTGAAAAAAAAACCGGTGAATATTCTCATGCCAATAAACTGATTGAATTAGTTGACTTGCCAGGAACCTATTCGTTAGAAGCCGCAGACGATCAGGTTTCTTTGGATGAGAAAGTGGCAAGGGATTACGTTGCGTCTAGGGAAGCCGACTTAATTATTAATATTATCGATGCCTCTAATATAGAGCGAAACCTGTATTTAACATCGCAACTTATTGAAATGCGCGTACCCATGATATTGGTGCTCAATATGATGGATGCGGTTAAGCAGCGCGGTATTAAAATTGACTGTGATTTTTTGGCAGAACAGTTGGGCTGTCCGGTTATTCCTATTGCAGCCTCTACCAAAGAAGGTATCGCTACCTTAAAAGCTCAAATTAACAAAGCCGCCATTACCAAGCCGGTTCCATCGGTAAGCATCAGTTATACGCCCGCATTAGAACAGGCTATCAATGCTATTTCTCCTCAATTGATTGACAGTGCCATTCAGCATCAGTGTGATTTGCGTTGGCTGGCCGTTAGATTATTAGAAGACGATACTCTCGCCAAACAGTTTGCCGGAACAGCACTGATGTCAACAGTCGCCAAATTACAGCGTGGTGTAGAGCTTGAAACAGACGATGAAATAGATATTCTTGCAGCGGACGCCCGTTACGGGTTTGTTAATAACCTGATTCAGGGTGCCGTTTGCAGGCTTAATGAGGTGAGTCGCCATACTACAGAAAAAATTGATCATATCGTTTTGAATCGGTATTTAGGAATCCCTGTATTTTTGTTGGTTATGTACGCGATGTTTATGTTTACCATTAATATCGGCAGTGCTTTTGTGGATTTTTTTGACCAATCGGTCGGTGCGTTATTGGTTGATGGTTTAAGCTTGGTGTTAACTGAGTTGGATTTTCCACAATGGCTGATTGTCCTGATTACCAAGGGTGCCGGTGGTGGCATTCAGGTCGTCGCTACTTTTATACCGATTATTGGCTTTTTATTTATGTTTTTATCGGCTCTGGAGGATTCAGGTTACATGGCCAGAGCGGCTTTTGTTATGGATCGATTCATGCGCATGATCGGCTTGCCGGGCAAGTCATTTGTACCGATGATAGTCGGATTTGGTTGTAATGTGCCCGCCATTATGGCAACCCGAACACTTGAAAATCAACGTGACAGAATTCTGACTAATCTAATGAATCCTTTTATGTCTTGTGGTGCCAGATTACCTGTTTATGCTTTGTTTGCAGCGGCGTTTTTTCCGGTGGGTGGGCAGAATCTGGTTTTTGGCTTGTATTTATTGGGCATTGCCGTCGCTGTATTAACGGGCTTAATTATGCGTCACACGTTATTTAAAGGTGAGTCTGCACCCTTTATTATGGAATTGCCTGCCTACCATTTGCCGACCTTGCGCGGGGTTTTTATCAGAACCTGGGATCGGCTTAAATCATTTTTGCTCAATGCCGGGAAGGTGATTATACCGATGGTGTTGGTTTTAAACTTTCTTAATGCGCTGGGTACGGACGGCAGTTTTGGTCAGGAAAACAGCAACAAATCAGTGCTCAGTGAAATCGGGCGAGGCTTAACGCCGGTTTTTAAACCCATGGGTATTGAAAAAGACAACTGGCCTGCAACCGTCGGTATTTTTACCGGGGTACTCGCTAAAGAGGCCGTTGTGGGTACATTGGATGCCTTATATAGCCAGCTTGGAGCCACTTCTGAAGCGCAGCCAGATAAACCACCGTTTAATCTTAAAGAAGCGTTAATGGCCGCTTGTGCAACCGTACCGGAAAACTTAAGTGCTATTGCTGATAATATTTTAGATCCCTTAGGATTAAATATTGGTACAGTCAATGATATAGCTTCTGCTGCCAGTGAGCAAGACGTTAAAACCGATACTTTTTCAGCGATGCAGCATAGTTTTGATGGCAAGGCAGGCGCTTTTGCTTATCTGTTGTTTATTTTACTTTATGCGCCTTGTGTGGCAGCAACGGCAGCTATTTATAGAGAAACCAATGCGGGTTGGACTTTTTTTGTGGTGTTCTGGACGACTGGAATTGCTTACATGACAGCCACTATTTTTTATCAATCGATGACTTATAGTCAGCATCCTGACTATTCGTTGACTTGGATTAGCGGATTAATCAGTGTTTTTTTATTGGTGTTAGCGGGCTTATGGCTAACTGGGAAAAACACTATTATAAAGCATGGCGGGGAGTCAGTCAGTGATATTATCTGATTTACGGGGTTATTTAAAACAACAGCATAGAGTGGCTTTGGCGGATTTGGTCAATCATTTTAATATGGATGCGGACGCCTTGCGCGGTATGCTGGGGAAGTGGATAAGCAAAGGCAATGTGCGAAAATTATCTCGCGAGGCTTCTTGCGGAACCAGTTGCTGTAAATGCGACCCTGCCTTGACCGAGTTCTATGAATGGATAGATAGATAGATGAGGTTAAAGGTTAAAGGCGAAAGGTGAAAGGTGAAAGGGACGAAGTTGAGGTGCTGTTAATTTTATTATGCAGTTTATAAAAATATAAACCTTCGTGCTCTTCGTGCCTTCGTGGTGAACTTTTTTCACACTAAAAACAAACAAATAACAAAACGTAAGCGTATCTTGATGCGCTTTATGATAGAATTACACGATTGCCCCGATAGCTCAGCTGGATAGAGCGGTCCCCTCCTAAGGGACAGGTCGGTGGTTCGAATCCACTTTGGGGCACCACGTACATCCATACAGATAGAATTCATTAACCTGCGTTACCGATTACGTCCACTAATCCTGTCACGATCACAAACGCCAATAGTCTTTAGAAATAGCTACAATTTTAAGTTGTTTGCTGTTTTTAAGTTGCGTTCATAGCAAGAAATTCATTTTTTATACAGTGCTGCAAGATATAAATAAACAGCAGCCTTCAATTGAGACCCAATACATGCCATTTTCAAAACTCGGTTTATCAGATCCACTTTTACGTGCCATTGCTGATGCCGGTTACACCACACCATCACCCATTCAATTACAAGCCATTCCTGCTGTTTTAAACGGTCATGATTTACTTGCCGCCGCTCAAACGGGAACCGGTAAAACAGCCGGCTTTGCTTTACCTATCCTACATCGTTTATCTCAGCATTCTTACGGTGCCAACCGTCCGATCAGAGTGTTGATTTTAACACCAACCCGCGAACTTGCAGCACAAGTGGGTGAGTCAGTCAGTAAATACGGTGCCCATTTACATCCACGCTTAAAAACTGAAGTGGTGTTTGGCGGCGTAAAAATCAATCCACAAATGATGCGTTTAAGAGGTGGTGTTGATGTGTTGGTTGCCACTCCAGGTCGCTTACTGGACTTGGTCAATCAAAATGCAGTCAAGCTGGATAAAGTAGAAACTCTGGTGTTGGATGAAGCAGACCGGATGTTGGATATGGGCTTTATTCGCGATATTCGTAAATTGATTGCACTGCTTCCCAAAAAACGTCAAAACTTGTTATTTTCAGCGACTTTTTCCGAAGATATACGCAAGCTCACTACAGGCTTGCTGGTCAATCCGATAAAAATAGAAGTGGCGGCTCGTAATACCGCAGCAGAAACGGTTGAGCAAATTGCTTATCTTTGCAATAAAGCCAATAAAGCCGAACTGCTTTGCCATTTGATAAAAACCAATGACTGGCAACAAGTGTTGGTATTTACCAGTACCAAGCATGGCGCTAACCGACTGACTGAAAAACTCAACAAGATTAATATAAAAGCTGCCGCCATTCATGGCAATAAAAGCCAAGGTGCAAGAACCAGCGCTTTATCCGGGTTTAAAGCCGGTGAAATCAGGGTGTTGGTAGCTACCGATGTGGCGGCGAGAGGCATTGATATTGCCTTGCTCCCGCATGTGGTCAATTATGAATTGCCCCGTTCACCTGCCGATTATGTCCATAGAATTGGCCGTACTGGTAGAGCAGGGGAAGAAGGATAAGCCATCTCATTGGTTTCCCATGATGAAGTTTCTGCCTTGCGATTGGTTGAAAAATTAAT
>CAIMDR010000125.1 GCA_903839795.1 uncultured Methylococcaceae bacterium
AAGCTTAGTTCTTGCCTGCTCTTTTACGCTCGTTTTCAGTCAACAATTTCTTGCGTAAGCGAATGGACTTGGGTGTAACTTCAACCAGTTCATCTTCAGCAATAAATTCAAGCGCTTGCTCTAAAGTCATTTTCTGAATACGTGCCAATACCAAACTTTCATCCGTACCTGAAGCACGAACGTTGGTTAATTGTTTTGGTTTGCAAGGGTTGACGCATAAATCATTACTGCGTGAATGCAAGCCTACCAACATGCCTTCGTAGATTTCATCGCCATTAACCAATAACAATTCACCACGTTCCTGTAACGGATGTAATGAATAAGTGACGGCTTTACCGGCAACCATTGAAATCATAACGCCACGTTGACGATTACCCACTTCACCGGCTTTCATCGGGCCGTAATGGTCGAATACATGATAAAGCAGACCGGAACCTGAGGTTGCTGTCATAAATTCGGTTTGGAAGCCGATCAGGCCGCGTGAGGGCATCATATATTCCAAACGAATACGACCTTTGCCATCGGGAACCATGTTGGTTAGATCGCCTTTACGCTCGCCCAATTTCTCCATGATAGAGCCTTGATGCTCTTCTTCCACTTCAATGGTGACCATTTCGAAAGGTTCGCATTTTTTACCATCAATTTCTTTAATGATAACTTCCGGACGCGAAACGCCCATTTCGAAACCTTCGCGGCGCATGTTCTCAATCAGAACAGACAAATGCAATTCACCACGACCTGATACTTTAAATTTATCAGGGTCGGCTGTATCTTCAACTTTTAAGGCAACGTTATGTTGTAATTCCTTATCCAGTCTGTCGCGTATTTGACGAGTAGTAACAAATTTACCTTCTTTACCGGCAAAAGGTGAGTTATTAACCTGAAATGTCATGGTTACGGTAGGCTCATCAACCGATAACGGTGTCATGGCTTCTACCGCATCAGGATGGCAAAGTGTGTCTGAAATTTCCAGTTTCTCAATACCGGCAAAGGCAATAATGTCCCCAGCGCGTGCATCGGCAACTTCCACACGCTCCAAACCATGAAAGCCATAAATTTGCAACATACGACCTTTACGCTCAACACCTTCGCGATTGATAACGGTTATTGGCTGATTGGGTTTGATGCTGCCGCGCTGGATACGACCGATACCAATAACGCCGACATACGTGTTGTAATCCAGACTGGAAACCTGCATTTGAAAAGGCCCGTCAATATCAACCGGTGGCGGACTTACTTTTGCTATTATCGTTTCAAACAAAGGCGTCATATCACCACCGGTTATGGTGTGCTCCAAGCCGGCATAACCGTTAATAGCCGAGGCATAAACGATAGGAAAATCCAGCTGTTCATCAGTTGCGCCCAAACGATCGAATAAATCAAATGTTTGATCAACAACCCAATCAGGACGTGCGCCCGGACGGTCAATTTTATTGATAACAACAATGGGTTTTAAACCTAAAGCAAAGGCTTTTTGGGTTACAAAACGGGTTTGTGGCATCGGGCCATCAACAGCATCTACTAGAAGTAATACTGAATCAACCATCGATAATACCCGTTCTACTTCGCCACCAAAGTCAGCATGGCCTGGGGTGTCAACGATATTGATATGGTAACCATTCCAATCCAGTGCCGTATTTTTTGCCAGAATGGTAATACCACGTTCTTTTTCAATATCGTTGGAATCCATCATCCGCTCAGTCACTTTGGTATGTGAGGCAAAGGTGCCAGACTGTTGTAGCAACTTGTCAACCAAAGTTGTCTTACCGTGGTCAACGTGGGCAATAATGGCGATGTTTCTTAATTTCTCGATCACTTTTTGTGTACTCTAATGGGTTTAATAAAATTGTGTAGGGTGTATTTAGGTACCCTGTGTAGCATGATATATACGGATTACGCTCTATCGTGTCGGTTCTTGTTAGTCTGTGCAAAAATGATGGTGATAGCCCCATCAAGACTGAAATTGGATTTTGTTGGCAAGATCCCGCCTAATCCAAGCTGGATAAGGACTTAACTCTGCACCCAAGGCAAACCGCTGAAACGCCAGCCACCCAGATTACCTCGATGATTTAACGAATCCAGGGAACCTTCAAAGCCATCAACGATATTGATAAGCCGCTGATACCCTGCCTCTTCAAGGGCTTTTGCGGCATCCACCGAACGCTGCCCACTTCGACAGAGCAATAAAACCGGTGCATTTCTATCTTGGACATGTTTTTTAACGTCGGTAACAAACTGCGCATTAACCTGCCAATCGGGCGCTTCTTTCCAGGCAATATGAACGGCACCGATAGGGTGTCCAACAAAAGCATGCTCAACTTTTGTGCGTACATCCACCAATACCGCGTCAGTATTTTGTTGCATCAAGTCCCACGCCTGTTGTGGGGTTAAGTTTTCTATCATGGTGTTACCATTTATTTACGTTTCTGGCCGACAAACCGGGCTTCATTTCTTAAAACCCGATGATGTTCGCCGATTAAAGCGTTCTCTCTGTAAAAAACTTACTTATTCAGTCCCCCTCTTTGAAAAAGAGGGGTTAGGGGAGATTTTATTAGATAAATCCCCCTCTGCCCCTCGCTTTGCTCTCCCCCTTTTTCAAAGTGGGATTTGAATAATTACTAAAAAACTACCCTCAACGGTACAAACAGCTCAAGCGGCTCACCACTACCCAGCAGATAATCGGGATTATTAGGCCGTTTCTGACTTACTTTTTCTTGCGTAAAAGTCTGATAAAAAAGCAATCCATCCGGTTTAAGTGCTCCTATTATCGCATCACTTAGAGTACGGTCAAGAAATCGACTCACAACGATGACATCAAAAGAACATTTAGTAAAGCTTTCAGTCACGATATTTTCTTGGCATGCATTGATATTTAACCCTTGCCGGACTGCATAAGTCATTAATTTATCTATAGCAATTAAAGAAATATCCCAGGCAGTCACCGCCCATCCTCGCTCTGCCAAAAAAACGGCATTAGCCCCCAAACCGCAAGCCAAATCCAGCGCGGTTCCGGTCGACGGTAGCAAAAAATCATTTTCAGTCAGCACGGATGCCGCCGGATAAAAAATCGGCTCCGACTGACTATAAACATAAGTATTCAGTCCCCCTCTTTGAAAAAGAGGGGTTAGGGGAGATTTTATTAGATAAATCCCCCTCAATCCCCCTTTTTCAAAGGGGGAGGTGAATAATTACCTATAAACAGCATTCCATTTGCTAATTTCCGCTGCCATTATTCAGTTCCCGGCATACTCACACGATGCTCCAACCACGCCTGCAAGAAATCCATAAAGCCTTTAACCTTGGCAGATAAATATTTCCGGTGCGGATACACGGCATGTATATCTAAAGGCGGCAAGGGGTAATTTCCCAGCACCACTTTTAGCGTACCGTTTTCAATATCCCGGCCAACAATATAGGTAGGCAGCATCACCAGTCCCAAACCATTAATGGCTGCAATACGAATCGGGTGAGCCGCATTGGCTTGCATTCTCCCGGTAACGGTAACGACCTTATAACCTGCTTCCGTTTTAAATTGCCATTTATTACGTGGCGAAATAGCCCAATTAACCAGACAACTATGCTCCGCCAGATCTTCCGGCGTCTGCGGAATGCCGTAACGTTCCAAATAATCCGGCGATCCGCAAACAACCAGCGATGAACTGGCTAATTTACGGGCAACCATACTGGTATCATCTAAAGCGCCCAGAAAAATGGCAACATCAATACCTTCATCAATCAAATCTCCAGGACTGCCCTGCAAAATCATTTCAACCGTTAAATCGGTATGAATTTTTAAAAATTCCGCAACAGCGCGTGCAATATGGGTTGCGCCAATAGCCGGTGGCGCACTGATTTTTAATACTCCCCGTGGTTCTGTCTGTAAATGTGTCACTGCGGTTTCCATTTCTTCAACATCTATCAGCACTTGCTGACAGCGCTCAAGATATGAAACGCCTACATCAGTCAGGCTTAAACTACGCGTGGTACGATTGATTAAGCGCGTTCCCAGACTGCCTTCAAGCTGCATAATATGCTTGGTTGCCATGGCTCTGGAAATGCCCAGATCCCTGGCACCACCCGCAAAACTCCCGGCTTTTGCTACTCGCACAAAGACGGTCATACTTGTTAATTTATCCATTTAAGCCTCAATTAGTTGCAAGCTGACTTGCCATCAAGTTAAGTAGTAAGTACCCATAAATTTGCACCGGTAAGCGCCCTGTTTTTGCTTGACTTAATTGCAGGTAAGTATTCACCTCCCCCTTTGAAAAAGGGGGAGAGCAAAGCGAGGGGCAGAGGGGGATTTATCTAATAAAATCTCCCCTAACCACTCTTTGTTAAAGAGGGACTGAATAATTACAATTGCAATAAGTTAAAGGTGCGACCTACCCTATTTTTGCTTTGCATCTTGCACCTGCTGCACACCAACAAAAGCCTTGACATTACACACTATTTCTACCCAGGAAACAATTAATTTATTATTTGGCATATTGTATACAATAAATATCCCTGTATAGTATTAACCATGTAAGAACGCAACAAGATTTGTAAAACGGCAACAAAGCGGCCTAAAGATTACTTAACTTTATTACGGGATTAAACTAATGAACAACTTCAACAAAGACATAATGATCGGCTTGCTTTTTATTGCCGGTATAGGAAGTTTCATTTCAGGTCAATTTATTATTTCGACCGTATTGTTTGCCTCCGCTGCTATTTATAGCAACATTGTAATGCGAGTAAAGCTAAACAGCTAAGCGTTAACAGTTAACTACCTCCTGGTGTTATACCTCTCCAAGCAGTTCCTCCTCATAATGCTCTGCTTGAATTTTTGCCTCTCTCTGCGAATACGCATTGGGAGGTTTTTTTTGCCTGCGATTTTTAAGCAGACACTCGCTCATCGAGTTTTTTACGATTCGATAGTAAGTCGCCATTTTTGCACTGTGGCAAAAAACCCGAAACAGCACGCTTTAACAAATCTCTAACTTGCTCAAAATCATCCTCACCGGTTGCCCTTTCCAAAGACTCCAGCATTTTTTCCAGTTCAGCCCAAGGAATAATAGCTTCTTCGGCTCGCATAATTCTGGGGTGACTGGTTTCTGAAACATGGTCACCAATCAACAACTCTTCATAAAGCTTTTCACCCGGTCGCAAACCGGTAAAACTAATCGCTATCTCACCCGCAGGATTATTTTCATCTTTTACTTGCAGACCACTTAAATGAATCATTCGCTTTGCCAAATCCACAATTCGTATGGGTTCCCCCATATCCAATACAAACACATCGCCCCCTTGACTTAAAGCGCCGGCTTGAATAACCAACTGCGAAGCTTCGGGTATCGTCATAAAGTAACGGATAATTCTGGCATCGGTAACGGTTACCGGCCCACCTCGGGCTATTTGCTCTCTAAACAACGGCACGACAGACCCGGACGAGCCTAAAACATTACCAAAGCGCACCATTGTAAAACGGGTTTTGGAATTATGATCCGCGTTTAAACTCAGAGCCTGCAAAATCAATTCTGCAAAACGCTTGGTCGCGCCCATGATATTCGTTGGCCTGACTGCTTTATCCGTTGAAATGAGCACAAAAAGTTCAACTTCTGCATTAATAGCCGCCTGCGCTGCACGAAAAGTCCCAAAGATATTATTCCATACGGCTTCCCCAGGATTTTTTTCTACCATTGGCACATGCTTGTAAGCGGCCGCATGATAAATAGTTTGTACCTTAAAAGCTTTACATACTTTTTCAATGCGCTTGGCTTGCGTCACCGAACCCAGAACGGCAATAATTTCTATGGTCTTGGAATCCAAAGCATGAGTTAACCGATGATTCAATTCTTTTTCTATTGCATAAAGGCCGAATTCACTCACCTCAAAAAGAATCAGCGCAAGCGGTTGCAATTGAATAATCTGCCGACACAATTCTGATCCTATAGACCCCCCCGCCCCCGTCACCATGACCACTTTACCGCTAATTGACGCCCTAAGCAGTGAAGGATCGGGCGCGACCGAGTCACGCCCCAAAAGATCAGCAATATCAACTTCCTGAAGCGCATCAACCTTAACCCGGCCTTGGGCTATATCAGATAAACCCGGCATTGAAAGCACATGAATGGCATAAGGTTCCAGCAAGCGGATAAGCTCACTGATGCGTGAACGTTTTGCAGAAGGCATAGCCAGTAAAACATCTGAAACCTGGTAACGCTGTATCAAATAACTTAAAGAACTTAGCGGATAGATCCGCAGTCCATTCGCTTTTCTTTTGAGCAAGGATTGATCATCATCGATAAAAGCCACTGCTTTAAAATCACGTCCGTGCGCCAGTGCTAAAGCCAGTTGCACTCCCGCACTGCCCGCACCATAAATCACTACGTTTTTTTTTCCGGAATCGACTGCACTTCGAATGCCGCCCAAGCTAAAATAAGTCTCTCCCAACCACCAACGCGCAAAGAAACGACTGCTACCCACCAGCAACATAACAAGCAGCCAATTTAGCGGCGAGACCGTTCGGGGAATAACCTGGATAGCCGATTCATACAAGACAAAGGCAAAAACCAGGGCATAAAGCGTAGTGGCCTGAGCGATTGTCCATAAAGCCCGTATCTCAATATAACGAATAATGGCCCGGTATAAACCTAGTCGTACAAAAATAGGTACAGCGATAAAAGGCGCCGCTGCAAATAAATACCACTCATCGCCTTTAGGGCTATAAAATTCTCCCCAACGTAAAGAAAAGGCCGACCAGAGCGCAAACAAAACAAAAAACACATCCGCGCTAATTAAAATAATCGCCTTATTACGGCGCTGAAGACCAATAAACCAGTGCGCTAATTGTCGTTGCATAAATCCGGTTCTCTTACGCCTGCGTTGAAATAAATAGCCAATACTATAAGCGGTAAATAAGCCAACGCCAAACCCAGCAAGGCATTAAGACCGGCCAGCCCAACTCCTAGCGCCAACGGCGTTAACCAACACACGTTAATAATACCAATAACCAGTGAAACGGTCTTATGTGAACGATAATAACGCGATGCCTGTTGATAAGCATGGCTGCGGTGAGCCTCGTAGACTTTTTCACCGTTTAAAAAACGCCTTGCCAACGTCCAAGAGGCATCCACGATAAACACGCCCAGTAAAATTAACCAACTCCAAAAAAACTGCGGCGCAATCCAGGCTGCCTGAAGGGAAAAAAGTCCCAACACCATGCCTAAAAAACCGCTCCCCGCATCACCCATAAAAATTCTGGCGGGCGGAAAATTCCAAAACAAAAAACCGGCAACCGTCATTGCCAGCAAGACCGGCGTAACCCAGTGCCCACCAGTATCAGAACCTAACAGATACAAAAGCGCCCCACCCAAACAAACGGTTATCGCCTCAATACTGGCCAACCCGTCAATACCATCCATGAAATTATAGAGATTAAGCAACCAAACCAAATAAAACAGCCCCAAAATTTGTCCCGCCCAGCCCAAATCAATAAAATACACATCAAGGCTCATTGGCAACGAGAACACGAGCGGCGGCAATCCACCCAACCAATAAAGCCCCCATGCGGCTCCGATAAAATGAGCCAGCAGTCGCCATCGCGCAGGAATGTGGCCATGATCATCCAGAAAGCCTACCAAAGCCACCCATGCACCCGCCCCAACAAGTGCCCACAGTGTATTTGCAGACAATACTCCCATCGCTAAAAGCACCGGAAGTCCCAGCAGAAACACAATAACAATCGACAAGCCACCACCGCGCGGCGTTGGCGTACTATGCGAACTGCGGGCGTTTGGCATATCCAGCAAACTGGCTGCCAAGGCGTAACGGCGCAATAATCCCGTTAATATCACTGCCAAAATCAGAGCAATAAAAAAAACCCAAACAAAGTTAATCATGTGTGACGCTTCTATAAAAGTGTGCGGCCTTACGCAGCGCCTCATCTACCTTTACTGGCGGCTTCCAATCCAATAAAGTACACGTCTTGGAAATATCGATTTGTAATGAGCCACAGAGTCGCTGTGCCATCGCTTGTTTGCCTATCAATGTTGCGCCCCACGCCAATAAAAAAACGGGAACCGGCAACAACCAGGCCTTTTTGCCTAAAGCCGCTGCCGATCGCTGTAACAATTGAGGCGTTGAAAGATCCTCGCCGTCGGACACCAAGAAGGTTTGATTAGCCGCTGCGGGGTGATGAATACAAGTAATGATTAAATCAAGCATATTATCCAAAGCCACCAGACTGCGCTGATTATGAATCGCGCCCAAAGGCAAAGGCACACCTTTGTCCAACAAGCGAATCATGCTTAAAAAATTAGCCTTCACACCCGGCCCATAAATTAACGGAGGTCGAATAATAACCACTTCCAACCCCGTATCAATCGCTAACTGACGCAACGCATCTTCGGCTTCGCGCTTGGAAATACCGTAAGGGTCAACCGGAGCGGGTAAGTCTTCAGTCTTATAGGGATGTCCTAATAATGTGCCTTCACCATTCACCTTAATGGAGCTGATAAAAATAAAGCGTTGTACGCCAGCCTCAACCGCTTG
>CAIMDR010000126.1 GCA_903839795.1 uncultured Methylococcaceae bacterium
CAAAATATTGGTTTTATGTGGTCTACAGTGGATAAACAATAAAAATCACCGATAAACACAGGTTTTAATTATTAGCTAAAAAACTTTAAAGCCGTCATCCCGGCATGGACTGCCGGAATCCAGTTGCCATGGATGGCATTTACAAAGCATCTAATCAACTGATTTATAATTGTATTGTTAATAAATACCCTGCAATATAGATAAGTACATCCTTGTACACTGGATCCCGGCACAAATCTGTCTGGAACAGATTTGCATTTACCCGCAGGGCGACAGGCAGGATAGCCTGGCGTGAGTCCATGCCGGGATGACGGCTTTAGAGTTTTTTAGCTAATAATTAAGACCTGTTGTTTATCGGTGATTTTTATTGTTTATCCACTGTAGACCACATAAAACCAATATTTTGATAACCCAATCACCTGTAATAGTAACTTATGCAATTAAACACGATCACTCATCAAACTATCGCCTTGGCCGGCATTGCCCAAGCAGCGGCGCTGGTGCAACAACTGGCGACCAAAGGGACGGCTGACCCGGTTGCGTTTGAAGCCAGTATTGCCAGCATCTTAAAAATAGACTCAGACAGTGTCATTGATGTTTATGGCAGCCTGGCCGGAATAAAACTGGGATTGGTGCAACTTAACATACAAATGACCGGCTTTAAAGTGGTCAACCCTGAACAGGCACGCTATTCTGCTTCACTGGTTTTTATTGAAAACCAGTTATCCAGTCGCAAGGATCTGCTTCAAATCATTCAAATCGGTGTCTCTAAAGCCCAAGCCCAAAGTGAACACTTTGGTTTGTTACATGAAAATGTACTCGCCAACCTGGGCGAAGTTTATCAGAACACCATCAGCACACTCCAGCCAAGAATCATGGTTAATGGTGAGCAGGCCTATTTATCCAGACCCGAGATTGCCAATAAAATACGCGCCTGTTTGCTGGCCGGGGTACGTTCTGCTATTTTGTGGAGACAATGCGGCGGTACGCGCTGGAAATTTTTGTTTTACCGCAAAAAAATCCAGGCTGAATTACAAGTGTTACTCAAGCAAGTCTAGCTCTAATGACCAACCTGATCACTGTCGACCATCTGTGTCGCTATTACGGTAAAGTCTGCGCGGTTAATGAGGTCAGCTTTACCTTGGCAAAAGGCGAAGTACTGGGATTTCTTGGCCCTAATGGCGCGGGTAAAACCACCACCATGCAAATGCTGAGCGGCAATCTGGCACCCAGTTCAGGACAAATCACCATTAATGGCTTTGATTTGCTGGATCAACCCAACCAGGCCAAGCGCAGTCTTGGCTATTTACCGGATACGCCGCCGCTTTATAAAGAACTCAGCGTGCAGGAGTTTTTGCACTATTGCGCTGAACTTCAGGGTATCGCCAAAAACTCCATCGCTCAGGCGATTAATCATGCCCAGGAACGTTGTGGGTTAACGGCGGTTTCTCACCGTTTGATTGCCAATCTGTCCAAGGGCTTTCAGCAGCGTGTGGGCATTGCTATGGCTATCTTGCACAACCCGGATGTTATTATTCTTGATGAACCGACCGTGGGGCTTGATCCTATCCAGATCAGGGAAATCCGCGCCTTAATACGCGAATTGGGGCAAGATCACGGTATCATTCTGTCTACGCATATTCTGACTGAAGTACAGGAATCCTGCACGCACGTACAAATTATTCATCAGGGACAACTGATCTTAAGCGAGAGCATCGCGGGGCTTAACAAGACCATGAACACCGGCAGTCTTCACGTAACGACGCGACTGCCAGCGGATACCAGCCTTTTATTAACGATCCCCGGCGTCAGTTCAATTGAGACTCTTGCCAATAATCAGCTCAAAATTTACTGCCACGTGACCGACGATACTACCCGGCACATTGCCGAAACCATTATTGCCAACGGCTGGGAATTGCAAGAACTGACACCGGTAAAAAAATCGATGGAAGATATTTTTATCGCCCTGACCCAAGACAACAGTTAATAAGTATGATATTAACCATCGCCAAACGAGAGTTTAAAAGCCTGTTTTTGTCACCGCTGGCTTGGACGGTATTAGCCGTTCTGCAAGGACTTTTAGCGTATTTATTTTTAACGCAGGTTGAAACCTTCACCCTGATCCAGCCAAAATTAGCGAGTATTGACGGAGCGCCCGGCTTGGCCGATATTGTCGTGACACCTTTGTATGGTAACGCCGCTATTATCTTGTTACTGGTCACGCCACTTTTAACCATGCGCCTAATCTGTGAAGAACGCCGCAACAAAACCCTGTCGCTGTTATTGTCAGCCCCCATTTCCACGGCCGATATTATTCTTGGCAAATATTTGGGTAGCCTTGGCTTATTATTATTGGTGGTTTTTCTGGTCACCCTGATGCCGCTATCTTTGCTGGTAGGCGGCGATTTAGATTGGGGCAAGTTGGCCGCCAACTTGCTGGCGTTAGTGTTGCTGGTCAGTGCCTTTACAGCTACCGGTCTTTTTATGTCCACGGTTGCCGGTCACCCTACCGTTGCCGCCATGGGTACTTTTGGTGTTTTATTATTGTTATGGATTCTGGATTGGTCAGCCGGCATGAATGACCGGCGCAGCGAACTGTTTGAATATCTATCCATTTTAAGGCACTTCCAAAACCTTCAAAGTGGTCAACTCAGCTCAGTCGACATCAGCTATTTTTTGCTGTTTACCGCGACTTTTATCCTGCTGAGTATCCGCAGCCTTGCCAACGACCGCTTGCAAAAATGAACAGCTATTCTTTGGAAATACCGGCAACTTAAACTTGTCCTTGCATGAACTGAACTACACCAAGAAGAACTTACGCTCGACTGGAATTTGGTTATGAACGGTAAAGAACCTATTAAAATAAGACCCTTACAATAAAAGGCGACATTATGTATCCATCAGTAATAGCGGTTGCTCCCCAAGACGATTATATTCTTGATATTACGTTTAATAACGGTGAAAGTGGCACTTTAGATATGAAACCCTATTTGAGTTTTGGAATTTTTAGTCGAATTAAGGATTACACTTCTTTTGAAAAAGTCTCTGTTTCTTTTGATACTGTTGAATGGGAATCAGGGGTAGACCTTGACCCTGAATTTGTTTACGCTAAATGCGAAAAAAGGACTGCCAACTAATGTTGGACAGTGTAAATGGATATGACATGCGGAATACAAGCTCTGTATACGAACAAGCAAAGACGCTACCCCTGCTTTGTCCCGTCTTAAATTGGCTCTATGTGATTTACAGTGGGTAACACAATAATACATAATTAAAAATCTTAGTGTGTGCCATGATAAGCTGATATTAACACAAATCATAAAGCCGTCATTCCGGCAGGGATTGCCGGAATCCAGTTGCCATGGATGGCAATTACAAAGCATACAATTGATTGATTTATAGA
>CAIMDR010000127.1 GCA_903839795.1 uncultured Methylococcaceae bacterium
TCCCGCACGTTTCTGCATGCCGCCACTAATCTCGGAGGGATAATAATCCTCAAAACCCGCCAGTCCCACCAGAGCCAGTTTGTAAGAGACAATTTCCCGTATTCGCTGCGCTCCCAAACAGGTATGCTCGGTGATGGGCAGTGCTATATTCTCAGCCAGCGTCATTGAACTCAACAAGGCACCGCTTTGAAACAAAACGCCCGTGCGCTTCAAAATACGCTGGCGTGTCTTGTGTTCAGCGTGCCAAAGACTCTCTTCGCCATAAAAGACATCACCTTTGGCCGGCTTTTGCAAACCGATCAGGTGCATCAACAACGTGCTCTTGCCGCACCCGCTACCGCCCATGATGATAAAAATATCACCGCGATTAATCGTAAAATCAAGATCACGCTGAATGATAAAATCACCGTAAGCCATGGTCATATTTTTGATCGTCAGACTGGCAGTGGTCATGACTTAAATTCCCAACCGGTTGCACATCACCGTCATCAAGGAATCGGCAATAACAATAAAAATAATACCCGTCACCACCGCCGAAGTCGCCGCATCACCCACCGAAGAAGCACTGCGTCCGCATTGCATGCCGCGCATACAGCCAGACAAGGCAATCAGCACGCCAAAGACGGCACATTTGACAATGCCAATCATAAAATCTGATATATGTACGGCATTAGCCGTGCGGTTCAGGTATTCCACCAACGACACGTCAAAAAAACTCACGGTCACCAGCGCCCCACCCACTACGCCCATCAAATCAGCATAAAGACAAAGCAATGGCATAATTAAAATAAGCGCCAAAATGCGTGGCAAAACCAAAAACTCCATCGGCTCAAAGCCCATGGTTTTAAGCGCGTCAATTTCACTATTGACCTGCATCGTACCCAACTGCGCCGCGTAAGAGGCACCGGTGCGCCCGGACATAATAATGGCAGCCATTAAGCCGCCCATTTCCCGTGTCATACCCAAACCTACCAAATCGGCAATATAGATTTGTGCGCCAAACAAAGCCAACTGCACAGCCCCTACAAAAGCCAAAATCAAGCCCACCAACAGACTAATCAGCGAAACGATGGGCAACGCCGAAGGCCCGCAATCCTGAATATGCGCCCATAAATCGACCCAGCGAAAGCGTGCCTTACCCCGCGTTAAAGCCAAAACACTGAGCATGATCTCGCCAATAAAAACCACTAACGCCTGCGCATCTTTATGGATACGCAAGCCGCCTTTACCAATCACCGCTAACCACGGCTCTTTAGTCTCCTGCCGCCTGGCACCCGCCCGTTCAGGTACGGCATAAACCAAACTCAGCAAACCTTGGATACCTTCAGGCAACGTTGTCGTGTCAACTTGAATGCCCTGTTTGGCCCCAAAATCAATCAAGCGAATTAGCTCGGTCATCAATAAACTATCCCACCGACCTAAAGCTTCCGTTGAGAAAACCAAGTGCTTTATACCTGACCCATCGCCCAATTGCGCCAATACGGTTTCAAGCGCAGGCGTTTTTGCCTCCAGCACCCAATCACCGACAATAGCGGCTTCCAACGTGTCCTCTTTGCGGCTCACATTAATTTCACAAGGAGCGTTGGTTACTGTCATAACAGTCATGATGAATTCTGCGTAGCGTATTGGGTGGGTTTATTATCCATTTAATTTGTTTAAATTAAAATAGATAGTGATAGCCAAGTGTTATGAACAGGCCGGAATAAGACCACCCAAGCCTGTCCTGAGCTTGTCGAAGGGCGTAGCGCGTGGTTGCGTTTCCGGCACATTCGTAGCGGATGCCGGAAACGCTTATTCTCGCTTGCGCTCGAAAAGTCTGGCTACCCATTTAAAGCGGCACAGATAAATAAAACTGACCTATTGTGATTCCGGGAGCGCTGAGCCCCAGCTCGGCGTAGTCACCAATAGTCAGTAATCGATTTGACTATCCCATGCCGAGCTGGGGCTCGGCGTTCCCGGAAAGTTATCTGTCCCGACTTAAGTTGGTAGCCAAAAGTCTTATTCCAGCCTACACCATTTCTGATATTCAATCCTCACATTGGGCTTGAAGATTGAGCATCAGCAGCTCAACTCATACGACCGCTTAATTGACAGCATAACCACGTCCGCTCAGACAAGCGCTAATGGCTCGATTGTAGGCATCCTGGCCTGGTGCCGGAGCGGCGGGTTGACTCTGCGCATTTCGGTTATTGTCAATTTTCTGAAAGCCTCTTTTTAGCCCGCCTGCCGTTGCCCCGATAGCGGCGCCTTTACCGGCATCGCCAGCGATAGCGCCAATGGCTGCCCCCGCCGCCGCTCCGCGTGCGCCGCCACGAAGAACCTCGCCTTTTTGCTGAGGTTGTGGACTCGCCTGATAAGCTTGCGCGTTACTCGGATCAAAACCCGACTGTTTAACAGCCCACGTATGACATTCATAACGGTCTTTTGAAAGTTGATCGCTGGTCTGGCCTTTTGCTGGATACACCATTAAATCGGCTTGCGCCAAGGTGGGAAGCAATGCTGCAAACCCCAGCGAAAGCACTGCGCTGGACAAATTTTTACACGATAATAAATTCATATAATCCTCTCTTACACAGATTTAATTTAAACAGGAGGCACCCTTAAACTGTAGCTTATAACAGGGTGATTTACGACTCCCAAAAAACAAGAAATTATGCTATCCGGGAGTAAAAACAAAGGTGATTATAGGCCGGAAAAAACGACAACTCAATCCCTCTAAATAATGACAATGAACGTGGGGCGGGGCTTGCAACCCCCGCTCCAAACGTTTGGTATTTAACGTTATTCAAAAAGGTTACGTTCGGTATGTGTAGCTGCGTGGTTCAGGCAGGGTAAAAACGTTTGGTTTTTACCGTTATTAAAAAAGTGTGTGTTATAGACTTTCAGAAATTAAATTTCCAAAATCCCTCAAAAATTCACAAAAATCGTAATAAAACACGTTTAAAATACACGCATTTACAATCCTTATAATAAGCCTAGCAATGATAACCTTTTCCAAAGAATTATTGACAAA
>CAIMDR010000128.1 GCA_903839795.1 uncultured Methylococcaceae bacterium
GGGGACTGAATAATTACAAACTTTCATACAGACTCAAATTATACTTTTGAACTATTATATCCCGCTATTCACCGATTAAAATAGCCCATAAAATCCAATGAGACATAACTATGCAAGCCTATTATGAAATAGAAACCGAAATCCCTAAAAATCACCACCTTAATTTGGTGTTGCCCGATGATATTCCTGAAGGTAAAGCCAAAGTGGCCATTATTTATGAACTACCCAGTTTACAAACAAAAAACACAGAAGACTTGATTAAAGCCATTAAAAAGTTTCGCGCTAAACAGGCTTTGTCTAATAAAGAAATTAAGGAATTAATCGAGGAAGGGCGTGCATAGTTTAGTATTAGATAATTCAGTTGCCATGCGCTGGTGTTTTAAAGATGGCAGTGATTCGGATTTAATCTATGCAGAAAAAGTTTTAGACCGATTGTCTGATACTATTTTTTTAGTACCTAACCTTTGGCATTTGGAAGCAGCAAATGTAGTGGCTCGTGCACAAAAACGGCAATGGTTGACCACAGAGCAAATGCACGGTTTTTTAGAGTTAGTGGTGCAATTACCTCTTAAAGTTGACATGGAAACAGCAAAAAAAGCAATGGCAGAAACATTTACGCTAGCCAATGACCATAATTTGTCAGTTTACGATGCGGCTTATTTAGAGTTAGCGTTACGTCATCGTATGCCATTAGCAACACTTGACGCAGATTTAAGAAAAGCAGCTTCTAAAGTAGAAGTAGCCATTTTTAACTCATAACATTGAGAATATTTCCCCATGCTTAAACCCTTTGAATGGCAAGACAAACCCGCGTTAATTGAACATTTGTTTGCCGTTCAAAAGATTTCAGCAGAAAGTTTTAAGGAACAAATGGCTGGTTCAGGTAAAACACTGACCGCCTTGAGCAAATAATATAAATTAATAAAAAACATGAACTTAACAAACCAACAAAACCCAGTCATTAGCGCAGTTATTCCTGCTTATAATGAAAGCCAGGGCTTAAAAGAAGCCATCACTAAAATTGCTGAAATTCTGGAGGCGTGTGAAAAAAACTGGGAAATTGTCATCGTGGATGACGGCAGTAGCGATCAAACTTATCAGCAAATATGCCAACTTTCGAATAATGAACCCCGGATTAAAGGGCTTGCGCTAAGCCGCAATTTTGGCAAGGAAGCGGCGATGCTGGCAGGACTTGAACAGGCCAAAGGCGAAGCGGTTATCATTCTGGATTCTGACCTCCAGCATCCGCCGAGCTTGATTCCCGAGATGATCGAAAAATGGCATTCTGGTGCACAAATTGTTCATGCGGTTAAACGCAGCCGTAAAGACGATTCAGCCGGAAAAAAAGCCGCCGCTTTTTGCATCAATCAATTAATCTCGAGTCTTGGCGGCATCAATATCAACAATTCGTCTGACTTTAAGTTATTGGATAGGGAAATCGTAGACATCATTGTTCACAGATTGCCTGAAAGGGAGCGATTTTTTCGCGGTCTGACCAGTTGGTTGGGTTTTGCTGAAGAATATATTTATTTCGATGTCGCCACTCGCCAAGGCGATGAAAGCAAATGGTCGTTCTGGTCACTGTTGGAACTGGCGATTACCGCACTGACCTCATTCACGTCTTTACCGTTAAGAATTGTGACTTTTTTAGGCTTTGCAACCTTGATATTAGGCTTTTTTGTAGCCGGCGATACCATTTTGTCTTTAATTAAAGGTCAAGCCGTCTCCGGCTTTGCGACTATCATCATTAGCCTGTTATTGATTGGTAGTTTTATTATGATCAGCTTGGGCATCATTGGTGAATATATCGCCAAGATTTATGAAGAAGTTAAAGCCAGACCGCATTATCTGGTTAAAGCCAGCGTTGGCATCAAAGACAAGAATCCCGAATAAGTGACGCTATGCTGATCGGCTTTAACAAAAAATAGAACACAGATAACACGGATTTAACGGATAGACACGGATAAAGGAAGTTTTTTAATCTTCTGAAAAATCACCTATAACTCGATCTTCAAGTTTTCTTGCCTTGACTTTATAGATCCCCGATAACCAGTAACATAACGACCAATAGATGTAGGCCGGAATAAGGCTTTTCAAGCGTAAGCGAGAACAAGCGTTTCCGGCATCCACTACGAGGGTGCCGGAAACGCCACCACGCGCTACGCCCTTCGACAAGCTCAGGACAGGCTTGGGTGGTCTTATTCCGGCCTACGCCTAATGCTTGTTATCGCTGAATCCCCCGAAATTAAAAACTTGAAGATTGAGTCTTCAGTATTTTTTAGGAAGCAGATAGAGAACGCTTTGTTTGTACCCCACCTTCTGCCGGTTTATAATCCCTCAAAAAATATAATCAATTTGACTAATTTACGAGCAACAGACAAAAATCGTTATTTTAAAAGACGATATTCTATTGTTTAATTCTTTAGGAGTTGCATGATGACTGTACGTAAAACCATCGACCGTTATGGATATTTATCTATTGGGCTCCATTGGATAATGCTGCTATTGCTGATAGCGGTGTATGCGTGTATTGAGTTGCGGGTATTTTTTCCTAAAGGCAGCGATCTTCGTACCGCACTTAAGACCTGGCACTTTATGCTGGGTTTATCGGTTTTTATTTTAGCCTCATTACGTTTGACTGCACGCCTTACCAACCCCGTTGATCTTATCGAGTTAGCCATGCCATGGTGGAGCAAGTTTTTATCCAAACTCATGCAGATAACACTCTATGTCTTTATGATTGGCATGCCGCTGGCAGGCTGGCTACTTCTCAGTGCAGAGGGTAAACCGATTCCATTTTTTGGCTTGCAACTGCCAGCACTAATTGGCGAGAGTAAAGAGCTGGCGGAGTTGATTAAAGAGATCCACGCCACCAGTGGCACCGTTGGTTATTTTCTCATAGGCCTACATGCCGCAGCCGCATTGTTTCATCACTACGTGTTAAAGGACAACACGCTTTTGAGAATACTTCCAAAACGGGATTAATTCCTTATCTGCCTACGACACGTAAATTTACACATAAACGATTGCGGTTTTATTTATACGGTGTTGTATAAAAAAGTCGACATGTGATGTATGTTAAAGTTAAATTGTTTATCGCTTTAAAAATGGCCTGCTGAGACTTTTGTTCTAAATGGATTAATGGCTTTTTTAAAGGTGAGGAGCCTTTCTAATTAACCATTCAGGTAAGGGGATTGATTATGGCGGAAGAAAAAAAACCGGAAAATGGCGGTCTGACAACGACCATTCCGATAACGGTCGTGTTGGCACTATTGGCCGGTTTGGTTTTTACACATTCTTTACCTTATCAGGATGAGCGACCCTCAAACCGTCCTTTGCAAACCCGTTATGCTGCTGCACAGGATGTGGATACACGCCTGTGGCAAGATCCGTTTGCGGCGGTAGAGGCCGCCAGCGAAGAAATGCCGTCAGAAAAAGTAGTCATCATGGCAACTCAGAATGGCAAAACGTTGCAAGTGGACGCTACGAAGCAAGTCGCTAATTCTTCATCTCACCGGCGAGACCAGATTTATAAGAGCGACAACATTACCCCCCAAGACAAGGTAACGGTTCTTGCTGTTACCTTGCCCGGTGGTCCTTACCAGGAAGCAGCGGAAATACGGATGCGGCGGCGTTACGCAGTGCTTTCGGCATTAGCCAATAAGCAAGCAGCTCCTCAAGATGAAGAACATATTGGCTATTTTCATCCTGATCCTAAACCTAAAATGGCTTTGCAAAAAAGGGTTGCCTTTGAATGGTGGTCGTTGTCCGATAATAAGAGAAAAGTGTTATTGCTCTGGGTGGATGAATCAAGCCTGTCGAGATGTCCAGCCGCAAAGCTAAAAGAATGTAGTTATTCACTTCCCCCTTTGACAAAGGGGGATTGAGGGGGATTTATCTAATAAAATCTCCCCTAACCCCTCTTTGTTAAAGAGGGGGA
>CAIMDR010000129.1 GCA_903839795.1 uncultured Methylococcaceae bacterium
ACATTGATGAGAAAACCAAATTACGGTATCTTATTGCCCCAAGTAGACGATTTACAGGAGATAAAAGTCATGTTGGCAGATAGACTGGAACAATGGGCGCTGGCCTATATAGCAGAAGGTGAGCTAAAAGGTAAACAAGAAGGCAGGCAAGAAGGTAAACAAGAAGGCAGGCAAGAAGGCGAAATGCTGGCTTTGCAAAGATTATTGTCCAAGCGTTTTGGCACCCTACCGGCCGATATAACTCGTTCGATTTCTAATGCCTCGGTGGAGACCATTGAGTGTTGGCTTGATCGTATTATTGATGCCAAACAACTATCAGATATATTTAAAGACACGTAGGTCGGGTGCGTCTGTTTGCGCCCGACAATTTCAGCATGATCCATTCTTGGCTAGCGCCTTATGTATTTTTAAGCCAGACACAAAAGCAACTGCCAGAACCGAGTGAGCTATTCAGCTCAATGGTTCCGTCATGTAGTTCTATTATACGTTGAACCAGGCTTAAGCCGAGTCCCAAGCCTTGTATCGTCGTTTCAGGGTTGACCCGATAATATTCTGAAAAAATCATGTCCTGATGCTCTAAGGCAATGCCCACGCCTTGATCAATCACAGCAATGCCAATCATGCCGTTTTTTGAACGGGTTTCAATGACAATTAATTCACTTGACCCTGAATATTTACAGGCATTATCAAGTAAATTTTGTATCACCAGCGTTAATAATGATTTATCCGCCAACAGGGTATCAACCGCTGCGCTCAAGCGTAATTCAAAGCGATGCTTCTGTTGAAGCTTTACATAGCTGTCAACAATCCCGGTTAACCAGATGTCTAAAGCAAAATGCTGTCGGTTTACTTCATTAAGTCCTTTATTAAATCGACCATTTTGTAACCATTGCTCAAACAATGACATCAATCGGTGAGTGGTATCTTTAATAATGGGCAAGCGGCTATCCAGCTTGTTAATACCTATCTCATATTCTTTTATAAGCAATGATAATTGACTTTGGATAATACCGAACTGGTTACGAAATTCATGAGAAATTAACGCGCCAAAGCGAATGTATTGATCGAGAAGTTGCTTCTCATTAGACAATGATGCCTCTAATTGTTCTGTTCTTAACTTAACCTGATGTTCCAGGTTTTGCTCTGATTGCGTTAACGTATCGATTAATGCTTGCTTGATCTCCAGTGTTTCATGTTGTGCTTGTTCCTTCAACCGTTTTTCGGTATGCACTCTATTGGCAAGGGCAAAAGCAAATATTAACATTTCCAAGCCTGTGGCTATACGAAAGGCATCGGCACTATAAGCGTTGGTGGGTATCAAGCCAAAATCACGCAGTGAGGCGATAATAACCCCAAACCATAAAATGCTCCAGCCCAGCAAAAAGAGTCCTGCCCCCTTATGACCTAAAAATAATAGCTTAATGGGGGTGTATATTAGAGTGATGCCAACCGTGATAGATAGTAACAGTATGGCTTGCGATAAAAAGGATACGGGCATAGGTACTAAGTGATTTATCGTTAGCAATAAGGCAATCACAACATAGATAACACAGACAGTCGTTAAAAAATAATGGGTTTTGGGCGTATAGAGCCGGGTTTTTAA
>CAIMDR010000130.1 GCA_903839795.1 uncultured Methylococcaceae bacterium
GCCATCAATCAGCTCAACCAGATTAAAAGTAACTGACTCGATGTCAAGTTGATCGGCTTCCAGTTTGGACAAATCCAAAATGTCGTTGATGATTTCCAGCAAGGCTTGCGCAGAACTGTGCGCGATTCCCAGCCAATTCTGTTGAAGGGTGCTGAGTTCCGTTTCACTTAATAAATCCAGCATGCCTAGCACGCCATTCATGGGGGTGCGAATTTCATGGCTCATGTTGGCCAAAAATTCCGATTTTATCCTGGCCGCTTCTTCGGCCAAGTCTTTGGCTTTTTCCAGTTCTTGAGAGGCATTGTGTAGGGCGGTTATGTCGTAAAGCCAGCTTAACACAGCCGTATTGCCTTTATAGTCAATGGGTATGTGCGATGTCATTGACCAGATTATTGTATTGTCACACGGGCGTGTTAATTCAACCGGACGATTGATTACACTATGACCTTTTGCCACTTCCGCAACGATCTGCCGGTAGTCTTCGACGTTGACGTAAAACTGCTCTGGGTTATAGTTTTCCGGGTTAGCATCGCCGATCAAATTTTTATAACCCTGGTTGTAGAACACGATTTTGCGGCCTTTGTTGATGGTGATGCGGGTCGCCATAGGGCTATCATCAAGTATTTTTAGTAATTGCTGCTCGTTCTCTTTGAGTTGTATTTCGTTATTTTTGCGTTCGGAGATATCTGTCTGTATTGCAACATATTGAATGATTTTATCGTTGGCATCCAAAAATGGCACAATGGTAATTACCATCCAATACTGCGAGCCATTCTTGGCGCGATTACAAATTTCACCTTGCCATACTTTACCGGCCGATAGGATGTGAAACATCTCGGTATAAAATTCACGGGGGTGCATGACTGAATTAACTAATCGATGATTTTGACCTATTAATTCTTGTACTGTATAACCGCTAATTTGGCAAAATTTCTCATTCGCATAAGTGATTGTGCCTTTTATGTCGGTAATCGAAACAATGGCATGTTGGTCAAGCGCGTATTTTTGATACTGTAATTCAGCCAGCACCTTTTTTTTCTGCTCTTCATTGGCCAGTAAAACACTTCCCATTTTATTTATCAGAAGCAGTGCCCGATTGCGTCGATGGACGAGTTGCCATATCAATAGCGTAAGCAATAAACTGCCTAAAGTGCCGAACACCCTAATAAAGTTAACGGTGTTTAAATTAATTTGTGCGTTAAAGCCAGGAAGAGAGCGTGCTTTGATAGTCCAGATACGCCCGTTTATATTTAATTTTTGGAAATTTTGATATGAATTTGATTTGTCCTGCAATAGCGACAGTTTAAAATCACCGTCATAAATTAATGTTTCAGGGCTAACGTTTTCACCATCAAAAATTTCATAATCAATGGTGTCGTCGCGCGTACCGAATGTCCCGAACAACAGGTCATCCATACGTAATGCCAAAGAGATATAGCCAAAAATATTGGCACGCCGCTCGCTAAGTGTTTCGTGAGGTTTGTTATTGCGATACACGGGATAAAAAAGTAAAACACCGACCTGAATATCCTGACTGGTGTCCTGTTGTAATTTGATACTTCCTGTCATGCTGATTAATCCCGTATCACGGGCTTGCTCGATGGCCTGTCGTCGCATGGACTCAGAAAACGTATCAAACCCAAATACTTTCAAGTTTCGCTCGGTAAGGGGCTCCAAATACAGTATCGGGACGTAAACTTCTCGCTCTCCCTCCGGAAAGATAGTGTAACCGGAAAAGCCTTCTTTTTGGACAGTCGCGATGTAACCGGTTTTTTCTTGATGAGGGACGACCTGGTTGAAACCTATGGCCTGAAAGCCGGGATAATAATGGGTCAGGCGTTGATGAGACACAAACGCGCTAAACTCCTCGCGAGTCACACTATTAGAGGCGCTAAATAAAGCGCCAACGCTTTCCAAAACTTGTTGATAGCCAATAAGCCGTTGATCTAAAGTAAATTTAAATTCGTTATTCTTGTTATTAAAGGCTAGCTGTAAACGCCTATATTCAGAATGTAGGACGGCATGTTGAGCCAAATAAGTTAATCCTAGCCCCAATCCAAAGCCTGATGCCAATATTAAGCATCTAAACAGTAAGCCCGTGCGTTGCCATTTTTTAGAGACGCTGGTTTTGTTGGTGTTTTTATCAGTCATGGCGTGCTTTTATTAATTCTGACGGGGTGAAAAAGTGCATGGCATCCTGTTTTTTGTACTCAATAACGTGGTTAGAAAGCTTATCTATAAAATTATTTCGTGTTAAACTGCAAGCCGTTGCGTTCAATTTATAAACTGAAAAATCATACCATATCATCGTAATTTTTATAGCTTATGTTTATCAACGTTCTTATCGCCTGTTGTTAGTAACACCGTTATCTTTGCTTAAAGAAAATGCGAAGTAGTTTAATTTTTAAAGAAATAATCTAAAAATTGACGCCAATATCCAGTCAGAGAGCCATGATTCAACTTATTACCTACCGTTTGGTTTTATTATTTATTTCGTTAGTCTTGTCAGCCTGTGGTGTTTGGGAAATCGTACCTGACGCCACCTTAAACGCAGAAAAAGCATTTGTCACGCCCGATAGATCCAAACGCATTTCTGAGACCAGTGCGATTGAAGCCTTTAAAGAGGAAACCAAGAAAGTTGACGACTATCTGTTATTTGACGGCGATGATATTAATATTGAGGTGATAGGTCGACCCGAGTTATCGGGTATTCAACGCATTGGCCCTGACGGGCGGATCACCTTATCGGTCGTGGGTTCGCTTCTGGTACGAAACCTGTCTCGAGAAGCCGCAGGAGAAGCCATTAACAAAGCACTTTCGCCTTATTACTTAAATATTTTCACCACGGTCAGGGTCGAGCATTACAACTCAAACCGCATCACGATCATCGGTCGGGTCGAAAATCCGGGCGAGTTGCTGTTTAATACACCCCCCAATTTACTGACTATCTTGGCGCAAGCCGGTGGTATGCCTCTGATGAGAAAAGAACAGGTATTGACCCGTTGCGCAATTATTCGCAGCGATAAAATCTTGTGGATTGATTTGGCGCGTTTATTAACGGGAGACACTTCCTTAAATGTATTGTTGCAACGTAACGATGTGGTTTATATTCCTGATTCAACAGACACTTCCGTTTTTGTACTGGGCGCGGTCTATCGTCCCGGTGTGTTTAGCCTGACACCGCAAATGTCGTTCATGGATGCCTTAAGTCAAGCGGGCGGCGTAACTAAAGACGGTAATTTTAACGAGTTACATCTCATTCGTCCGGGTTCTGATGTCAATCTGACAATTGATATGAGCGAGATTTTATCGCCGCAGAAAAAATTGAATGTCGCTATCAACGAAGGCGATATTATTTATGTGCCGCGTCATAGCGTCAGCAAAATCGGCTATATCCTCCAACAAGTTAATCCGTTCAGCACCTTGTTTTCGATTAGTCAGTTAGGCGCATTGGTACCTTAGATGTCTGAATCCAATCTATCGCCAAAAGCTGATGAATCGGTTGCAACCGGCGCTCTGATGCCGCTGGCCAGCCTGTTAAAACATTACAAAATTGGCTTGTGTCTGTTTCTGGTCATTGCTTTATTGGGCATTCCGGTTGCCTGGTTAAAAGGCCATTACACTTATTCTGCAACGACTGTTATTTATGTGGCTCCCCGCGTTGCCAATATTTTAAAGGACAATAAAGAACAGGAAATTAATTCATACCAGCAGTATAAACAGTTTAGTGATCAACAGGCTGGTACAATCGGTCGTTATGATATTTTACTGGCTGCTCTAAACAAGCTGGGCGATAAACGTTTTTTATGGCAACAAGCCGGCGAAACCAAACGCCGTGCTGCGGAACGCTTGCAAGCGGCCTTGATCATTAAACCGGTTAATAACACCTATCTTATTTCAGTAACATTGGAATCGGATAAGGCGGCAGGCTTGGATGAAATCGTTAATACCGTGGTTAAAACCTATATCGAAAATACCCATGAGGAACAGTCGATATACGCATCTAAAGAACGCGTGCAGGTTTTATATGATGAACGTGACAAACTGCAAAGCCTTATCACAGACAAAAAAAAGCAGATTGCTGCGCTGTCTCAACAATTAGGTGTGACCATTTTTGTTGATAGTACCGTTAATCCTTATGACCAATTACTGTCTGATAGTCAGTTGGCTTATTCCGATGCGCAACGTGATCGCATGAAGGCCGAAGCCGGCTTGTTGCTGTTTGAAGATACCAAAAAACCTACGACGGCTGCACTGGATGCCGTCGTGGCTGAAATCGTTTATAAAGATTCGGGCTTAAATAGTTTAAAATCGAATATGTATGAGCGGCGCAGTGAGTTGGTTAAGCTAATCTCGGGCTTGGATCCTAAACATCCGGGCCATGAACAGATAAAAAAACAACTGGAAGTGATTGAAGCTGAAGTTGTTGAGGCCGTTGATCAGGTAACTCAGGATGTTAAGCACATGCTGATTGAGGAACGACGCTCTAAAGTTACTTTATCGCGACAAATTGAACAGGATTTATTGGCTCAAATTAATGTTCAAAAAAATAATGCCGCTTGGTTTTCAACACATTACAACGATGCGTTAACGTTTAATCGTGATCTTAAACGTTTTTATGAGCAATTAAAACAAGTAGAAGATCGTATTGGTTTTCTTGAGCTGGAATCGAAAGCGCCGGGGTTTATTCGCATGGAAAGCTTGGCAAGACCCCCGGAAATACCCATACGGGGTGGACGTAAAAAACTGTTGATTACCATGATTATGTTGGGTCTGATTTCTGGTCTTGCGGTACCTATTATGATTGATTTATTTGATCGGCGCATTAAAACGGCAGGACAAGTAGAAAAGTTTCTCGGTTATAAACCCTTAGCGGCTTTAATGGAGCCTGATAAAGACAATGTTTTTGCAAAATTCAATGCTGATAAAAAACGACGATTGGCTTTAGCCCTTGCCCGTGAACATAAGCAGTCCGGCAAAGCGAGTAGCTTGATTTTACTGACTTCGGTCAATCATCAAAGCGGAGTCACCTCGCTGGCAATGGATCTGGCGATGGATTACAAAAACATGGATGAACGTGCTGTAGTGGTTGAGATTAATCCGTT
Organism: uncultured Methylococcaceae bacterium; assembly: GCA_903839795.1. GTDB lineage: Bacteria > Pseudomonadota > Gammaproteobacteria > Methylococcales > Methylomonadaceae > Methylobacter_C. The sequence goes on from CAIMDR010000130.1 coordinate 5,106, forward strand.
AGCCCCTGATCAGCGCTATGTAAGCGACCACACGCGTTTGGGTTTGTTGGATTTGGCACTCGATCCGGAGTTATTGGTCTCTCAGGTGGTCAGCCCGTCTAATCAAGATTATCCGGCACGTATTGCTATCGGCGTGTTAACTGAGGATTTATTGTATGGCCATCTACGCCTACAAGCGGCGTTAGCAAAAATTTCTCAAACGTATCCGCTAGTTATTTTGGATACCGCGCCTCTTTTGTTTGCAGCCGATACAGAATTCTTTATTGGTATCAGCGATATAAGTCTGTTATTAATAGCCGCACAACAAACCAAACCCGGTGAATTAAAACGGGCGGTACAGTTATTGGAGCGCATAAGTCCACATATCGTCAGTTTTGTGGTAACACGCTTACAAGCTTTTAAAGGTGGCGGTTATTATGCGTCTTTAATCAAGACTGATGTTTTAGCACCCAAAACGGGCATTAAGCTATGGCTCAACTATTTTAATAAAAAATCATGACCCTTCAACACACACGCTTACTTTATTTGTTACACAGTGGTAATTTATATGGCACTGAACGCATGGCATTGGTGACGTTAGATGGCTTGCGTGATACCTTGACGCCGTTATTATTAGCGCCGCCCGGCCCCGTTCATGAGGCAGCACGCGCTCTCGGTATAGAAACCCACGAATTTACCGGCGCATGGGATTTATTTAAAAAAATGCCCGCACTGTTACGCAACAGCACGGCTATTGCGGTTTGCGCGACCGGCGTAGTACATTCCGTCGTATTTATGCTTTGGAATAGCTGGTTTAGATTAAAGACGGTGCATTTACATTTGGTACATGGAGGGACTGACGAACGGCTGAGTTATGGCCGAAAAAAATGTCTTAATTATTTTCCTGTGCTGATGGTGGCGGTTTCGAGCTATGTTAAACAGCGGCTATTGGTGCATGGCGTGCGTAGTCAGCAAATCAGGGTGCTGGAGAATTTCTTGCCCGATCAACAAATTGCAGCGGCTCCCCAACGCCCGCCTTTTAAAACTGAGGGTATTACCAAGGTGTTGGTCATTTCTCGAATCGATCCCATCAAACGCATTGATCTGCTTTTGGATGCACTGGATCTTGCACCGGCGTTGTTGCATAGCCTTGAAATACGCATACTGGGAACGGGCTGGGATCTTGAAACATTAAGCGAGCGAGCCAGACAAACGCATCCTAATGTCACTTTTGTCGGGTTTACCGATCAGGTTGAAGCTGAACTTGCGGCCAGTGATTTATTGCTGCATCTGTGTCCGACCGAACCCTTTGGTTTGGCTATTCTGGAAGCAATGGCGGCAAAGTTGCCGGTACTGTTACCTGATCAAGGCGGTGCGGCCGGTTTGATTGAGGCCGGTCTATCGGGGCTGCATTTTAAAGCCAATGACGCTGAAGATTTAGTTCGGCAATTAACCTATTTGCAAACGGCCAGTGCTGCCGTGCTTAATACATTAGCGGATAACGCCCATCAACGTTTACTGGAGTGCTATTCCAGCCCCGTTGGCCTGAAGGATTATCTGGCGATATTTGAACCGGTAACAATACAATGAGCAAGCCCTTGGTTTCTGTAGTAGTGATTGGTCGCAATGAAGGTCAGCGTCTGGCGGCGTGTTTACAGTCGGTAAAGTCAACCAATAACTTTGGCGGCGAACTAGAGTTAATTTATGTTGATTCCGATTCCAAAGACGGCAGTCCGGAACTCGCCGAACGTTTAGGCGCAAAAGTGTTACGCGTAAAACCGCAGCGCCCTTCCGCCGCACTTGGACGCAATGCCGGTTGGCGTGCGTCAACGGGTTCATACCTGTTATTTTTGGATGGCGATACGCTGTTGCATCCGGATTTTATAGACGCTGCCCTGCGTGCCATCAACTCGCCTGAAATTGCGGTGGTGTGGGGACATCGACGCGAAACCTATCCCGAACACTCTTGGTATAATCGAGCACTTGATCTGGATTGGATATATCCTGCCGGTGTGTCTGAGTTTTGTGGCGGCGACGCCTTGATGCGCCGGGATGTTCTTGAACAAGTCGGCGGTTTTAGCGAGGATTTAATCGCCGGAGAAGAGCCGGAGTTATGCCAACGGATACGCGCACAAGGTAAGATCATTTTGCATATTGATCAACCGATGACCCGCCACGATCTGGCGATGACCCGGTTTAAAGCCTATTGGAAACGCGCTTTACGTGCCGGTCATGCTTATGCCGAAGTCTCTCAGCGCATGAAAGCCACGGCGTTTCCTCTTTGGGTCAACGACTGTCGCCGCAACGCTCTGCATACAACGGTATTGTTAATGTTATTAGTGGGCGCAAGTGCTTTAAGCCTGATAAGTCACGATCTGTGGCCTTATCTGGGTCTACTGTTGAGTTATGCCTTTTTGATTTTACGGTCTGCGTATAAAGCGCGTTGGAAAAGTAGCTCGCCAGTCACGTTATTGCTTTACGGCCTGCACTCACATTTTCAGCAAATTCCGATTGCCTGTGGACAGGTCAGTTATTGGTATCATCGTTTTAAAAATCAGCAGCAAGGGCTAATTGAATACAAATGAGCCATTTAGTTAAAAAGATATTGGTGACTGCTTTACAACCCCTCGCCGGATTGGTTAACCGACTGGACGCTATCCGTCGATTATGGGCGAGCGCCCGCTTAAACAGTGCTTTAAGCGGTACGCTTGATGTTTCGGTGGTGGTGTTAAGTCCTCCTGAAATACACGGTACACGACAAATTAGTCTGGGCAAGAATCTTTATCTTTACCGCGATTTGTATTTTGAAACACAAGAAAGCGGCTCTATCACCATCGGTCATGATGTGGTGTTGTCGCGTGGTGTCCATTTAGTTGCCTACACCAAGATTGTTTTGGAAGACGGTGTTATGATCGGTGAGTATTCAAGTATTCGTGATGCCAATCATCAGGTCATCACCGGTAGTTCAGTGCGACATAGCGGTCATCAGGGTAAACCGATTGTTATTAAACGTAATGCCTGGATAGGCAGAGGCGTCACCATTCTGGGAGGCGTTACCATTGGCGAAGGTGCCGTCATCGGCGCAAATGCGGTGGTGACCAAAAACATACCGGCTGGCGCTGTGGCAGTAGGCATACCGGCGCACGTCATTAAAGCCTAGCTTTATGTTATCTTACATAGTGTATGTGGCGGGAATATGGGTCTATTACGTTGCACAAAAACAGACTGTATCCAAAGCTTTTATATGGGCTTATATCCCCATATTACTGCTGCTACCGGATTATTATCGTGCTATAACCCCCGGCCTGCCTGACCCAACCTTTAATCAGGCTGCCTCGGTAGCGTTATTTGTGGCCTTTTTAATGAAGGGTGCTCCCGGCTATCGCTTTAGTGTTATTGACTTGGTTGTCGGCTTTTATGCCTTTGCTGTGTCATATTCAGAATTTCTGGCTACCAACTACTCGGATGCACAAAATTTAATGTTCTATGAGTTGACGTCGGTATTTTTCCCTTATATTTTTGCTAAAAGTCTAATCGAGCCTTTTGATTTGCGATATGACTTTGCAAAATCTATTGTGCTGTGTTTATGCATCGTTTTTTTGTTTAATCTATTTGAGAATAAAATGGGCTACAATCTGTGGCAAGCCTATTTGGGGAGGCTCTTCCCCGGCCAAGGACAAGGCTGGTTAACGACTTTCCGCTTCGGTTTGGCGAGAGCAGCAGGCCCTTATGGTCATTGTCTGGTTGATGGTATCGTTATGGCGGTCGGTTATCGCCTGCAGCGATGGCTGCAATGGTCTGACGCCTGGCCGGATAAAATCAAACAATTAGCTTGGGTACCCTGGTTTACTCCAGCACAATTTTTTACCCTGATGATCTTTGGTGGTGTATTTTCAACCTTAGGAAAAGGTCAGTGGCTGGCGGGCATCATTGCAGCCGGTATCGTCATTATTGGTCGCTCCAAAAAACGCGCACAAGCAATGGCTGCCGTAATATCAATAATGAGTTTTGTAGGAATTCCTCTGTTCATTGCCTTTTTGGATTATGCGTCAGTAGGTCGTAAAAATGCCGCCGACGAAAATCAAGAAACAGCTGCGTATCGCTATGAACTGATCACAGAATACATGGATGAAGCCAGTGAACACTTCTGGTTCGGCTGGGGATTAATGAGATGGCCTGAAATTCCCGGGTTTGAATCCATCGACAATCATTTCTTACTGACCTATTTAAATCATGGTGTAATTGCTGTCATGTTATTGTTGTTTATAATTTTTGGCATGATGGGGCGTTTGATAAGACATGGCATGTCCAGACCATTCAGTGAACCCAGAGGCAGTTCTTTAGCATTTACGCTGGCGGCTATTTTTCTAATGTATCTCATAGCAATAACGACCGTTGGCATGATGTATCAGAGTTGCACATTATTCTTTTTAATAACGGGTCTATCAGAAAAATATTTACGGATAAGCACTTGGGATGGTAATCAAAGGGGCGGCGACAAAGTCCGAATCGCTGTTGACTCTCGACTATTTAAATTTAGAAAGGTGCTTTAAGGCGAAAGACGAAGAGCAAAAAAATAACGACTTAATAACAATAGAGGCATGGCATAATGAAAAATAACCCGACATTTCCATTAGATTTTATCAATCAAATTGTATCGATTGAGCAATTGAATAAAATAGCCGAAGAAAATGCAAAAAAGTATCAACAGGCCTCGCCGTTTCCACATATTTACTTTGATGATTTTTTTCCAAAAGAATTTCTCGCTAAAGTTGCTGCCGAGTTTCCAGAGGCAAATTCCGAAATATGGCAAAAATTTGAAGCAGCGGCTGAAAAAAAATTAGCCTCTAAAGGAGATGCGGATATCGGGCCGTATGCAAGAGCTTTAATTAGTATCATGAATTCAGGTATGTTTATTGAATTTATAGAAAAATTAACCGGGATTAGCGGTTTGTTGCCAGATCCTCATTTAACGGGGGGCGGCATGCATCAAATTATGCCCGGTGGTAAGTTGTCATTGCATATTGATTTTAATAAATATCAGCGCAAAAATCTGGAAAGACGACTTAATATTCTCGTTTATCTTAATGATAATTGGGAAGAATCCTACGGTGGTTTTCTTGAGCTCTGGAATGAAGACGTCACTAAAGCCGAGGTTAAAATACTGCCTATTTTCAATCGGGTCGCCTTATTTTCAACCACTGAAACCTCTTGGCATGGTCATCCTGATCCGCTGACTTGCCCCGATAACCGTACCCGACGTTCGGTTGCGCTTTATTACTATACTGTGGGTCGGCCTGAAGAAGAATGGGCAGATGACCATACTACGGTATTTAAAGAACGCCCTGGTGAAAACTTGACCGAATTTAAGCTGGACAAGCAAAAATTTAAAGACATTGTCAAAGATTTTATCCCGCCTATATTGATAAAAATGTTTAAATAATATTCAAAGAGGCAAGGATGCACATCGTAGAGACGCGATAAATCGCGTCTCTACTGCATTAATACCGAATACCAACACCTGCGCCAGTTGGCGTACAATCTTGGGATTGTAACCAAAAAATATTTTCACTACGATGGAATCAGACTACCAACCATTTCGGGACGACTTTTTTGATTATCCAGGTTACGGGTATAAAAAGCAGCATAATGGTGGTGACATAAATTAGCGCATAAAGATTGATGTATAGCGGTTCGGTAGGGATATAGCCAATTTTGTAGATGACTTTTACATCAATAAAAAACAGACAGAGTCCATTCAACCCAAGATAAGTCAGGGTGTTTTTACCGATAAAATCAACCAGAAAGAAATTAAGCGCAAAGCAGCGTGTTGCAAAAATAATGAAGGCAATGCCAAACAAGGCGGTTATTACAAACAACAGGTAATTGCCATGAGAAGATGCATTCATAAGGACAATAGCATGCTCGTGAGAAAATGACCCGTCATTTAAATTGTAGGTTGCAAGCAGAAAAAATCCTGATACGAGCGCCCCAAGCCCATCCAAAACTCGATGAGTAGGTTTTAACAACAAATCCTTTGCCCAATAGCCCAGCAAATAAAAGCCGCCGGCAGTGAATGCTTCGTTAATAAACCAGAAATTTTTAGGGATGCCGGTATGCAAAGCAATCTGGTCGGCATTACTGGCTAATAACCAGCCGATGACAAAGAACAGACCAACAAAAGTTAACGCTTTAGGCTTGCTGGTGACTGGCGTAATTTTCGAAATTACGGCAATAATCAACTCTAAGGTAAACAAACAAACCAGAAACCACGTTACCCAATTCAGTTCGGGCTGTCCCAGTAGGTAGGCCTTCGCTTTGACAAGAACGGCCGCTACGGAGAATTTATCCAGAAACAAAAACCAGGGTATTGCGATGATGCCAAAAAAAAGGGTAGGCATGATTCGGGTTTTAAACTTATTAACGAAAATTAACCCGAAAGGCATACTGGCCGGTTTCCAAAAAATGCCGGCCAAGAAAAAAAATAGCGGAACATGAAAAGAGTAGATCAGTTTTAGTTCTGGGAATATTGAAATTGAACCCGCGTAATAAAGTTTTTGAATAAAGTGCCCGTAATAAACCAAATACATGCCAAGTGCTTTGGCTGTATCCAAGTAACTGATTCTTTTCATTGTGTTGGTAAGTATTATTGATAGTGTAATAGAATTGTATACATTTGCCGTGAACGGTTTTCACAAATATAGATTTTCAGATAAATAATTTCGATGCTAACGGATATCATCCGTTAAAATCGAAAGAAACAAATCCAATCGGGTAAAATACAGATGATATGTAAGTATTCACCTCCCCCTTTGAAAAAGGGGGACTGAGGGGGATTTATCTAATAAAATCTCTCCTAACCCCTCTTTGTCAAAGAGGGGGACTGAATAATTACGATAATATACGAGTCCTAGCGAC
>CAIMDR010000131.1 GCA_903839795.1 uncultured Methylococcaceae bacterium
AAAATTAAATGGCTTAACCCACTTTTTTAGGAAGGTCTGGCTTTCCCAATAACGCTCTATACAAGTAGAAGATCATGGCGGATGAAAAAAAACCGGAAAACAGTGGCTTGACTGGCGCAGTGCCGGTGACGGTCGTGCTGGCATTGCTGGCCAATTTGCTTTATTCGCATTTGTCACCCTATCAGGATGAACGTCCCTCTAACCACCCTTTAAAAGATCAAGATCACTACGAAGCCGCCCAGGATGTCAATGCACGGCTGTGGCAAGACCCTTTTGCCGCAGTGAAAAACGCCAACGAAGAAACGCCGAAGAAAAATCTTTCTATCAAGGTAAGTGATGGTAGAACGCTGGCATGGGAGGCTAGTCTAGCTGATGAATCACAATCTCACGATAACAATCAGATTTATAAAGACAATTTTCCTGCCCCTAAGGATGTCATTACCGTAATTGCCGTCACCCTGCCTGGCGGCCCCTATCAGGAAGCAGCAGAAGACCGAATGCGGCGGCGTTATGCAGTGCTTTCAGCCTTGGCCAATCAGGCAGCTACGCCTCGAGATGAGCAGCATATCGGCTACTTTCACATGGGCTTGAAAGAAAGAGTTGCATTTGAGTGGTGGTCGCTGGCGGAAGATAATAAGAAGGTATTGCTGTTATGGGTCGATGAATCAGATCTGCTGGGTAGTCCGGCGAGTAAGCTAAAAGGCTTGTTGCAACAAACAATCCTAACAGATCAAATGAAAAAAGAGCATAAAGAGTTAAATAACGTCTCTTTTAATTATACGGTCATTGGCCCGAACTCCTCAACATTGTTACGGGATATGTTGAAAGAGGTTGAGGCTACCAAGAATAAACCCGGTATTACCGAATGCTCTGTTAAGCCTAACGCTAACTTGGGGGAAATTGGTGATATAGAACCATGTAGAAGTAAAGCGACATTCGACCCTCTCCCAGAGGGAGAGGGAGCTTTATGTTGCTTTACTTCTAAGCCACTCTATAAGCCCATTGTGTATTACTCCGCTGGTGCGACTGCGTCAAACTTTCTCTTGCTGAGGGAGGCTCTTGGGGTCAAGGTACGGCATGGAGAAACTGTTTCTGGCTACCTACAGGAGCAAGGGATCACACTACATCAGACTACCTTTACCGATACAGAAATGATGGGCATAGTGGAGAAAGAACTTGATCGGCGCCGGGTCAAGAAAACGGATCATGTCGTCATTCTGTCCGAATGGGACACCTTCTATGGCCGCGCGATGCCCAAGGCTTTCGAGCTTGCCTGGAATCCTGATCAAGCCAATAATAAGCTGATACAAACCTTTGGCTACATGCGTGGATTGGACGGTAAATTACCGGATAAAAATGACAAGTCGGCCAGTGTAGCGGAGAAAAAATCTGACGGCAGCGACAAGTCCAATGCCAATACGCTGATTGAATTCCCTGAGGGGGAAAACCAGAAGGACTATTTACGTCGGCTGGCGGATCATATCCTTAAACTCGATCAGGAGTGGAAGGATCAAGGTGACCAGAAAGGTGTCGCCGCTATTGGTGTGTTGGGTTCGGATGTACATGACAAGTTGTTGATTCTGGAAGCACTGCGCCAGAATTTTCCGCACAAGCTGTTTTTTACCACCGACCTGCATGCTGCTTACTTTCATCCGGCTAAATGGCACCAAACACACAATTTGTTGGTGGCTTCGGCCTTTGACCTGAAGCTGCGCCCCGAATTACAGGGTTATATCCCCCCTTTCCGTGACAGCTATCAAACGGCGTTATTTCTTGCGATGCAACTGGCGCTTAATAGTGAAACCGTTCTTGCCGACCCCATATTTTCAGACAAGATTAAAAATTCCCCGCTTTTGTTCGAAATTGGACGTAGCCATCCAGTATCATTACCCACAAATGAGGATAGGCTGCCGTTGGATAATGATGAGAGCAACAAACCCCAATGCTCATGGACTAATTGGTCAGCATGCGATAACACTGTTCAACCACAGATTTTTGCCAATTCACCGCTCAAGTGGACTTGGAAAGATGTACTTGTGATATTTGACGTGATGGGGGCAGCACTGCCCTTTTACTTTGTTAGCTCTTGGTTTCGGAAGAAAGTAAAAAGCGCTTTGAATTACTGTAAGTCTGATCCTTATTCAATCGCAGGTATTATATTAATATCCTGTTTAATAGTGTATGGTTTGAAATTCTACTTTAACCAAATCAACGCTGAGCCGTTTTACTGGCTGGAAGGCGTAAGCATCTGGCCTAGCCAGTTGCTACGAATATTGATTGTCCTGTTTGTATGGTTTTTTTGCCGGTGGGGGCATCAGCGTATCAAAAAAATGGAAGAAGACTTGAAAAATGAGATTCCATCAACTTTTGTTTTGCCAAACAATTGGATACCCCCTAAATTCTTGGAAGTTCTTTTTATAGGAGATTGGAAGCGGGTACGTGATCAGGATGATATCTTGAAAGTTCAGCCTGAAAAATTGTGGGAAAAATATTTGGGTTACTCCGGCTTGGATATGCCAGTAACATCTTCCCCCTGGTTTTTGCGGGTGGTAATTCATGTGCTTGTGTTCTTTTTAGCGGCGGGAATTCTTATATCGCAGACTGGCCTACCGAATGTCCCCGCGCGTGGTGATTTTGCCCAATCAGTAAATTTTTGTTTAATTATTCTGGCGGTTCTCTCCACGATTTTCTTGATCACTTGGGTCGTCGAAAATGCCCGTTTATGCGAACGGCTAATTGATGATTTATCGGCAAAACCAAGTAAATGGACGGATGAAGCCGAGGCTTGGACCACCAGGGTAAAAAAAGTCCCACCGGAATGTGCAGATGACTGGCTTGACATTCATTTGGTTGCCCGCCTGACAGCCACCATGCAACCGCTTATATTTGGACCGGTGGTCTGCATAGCCCTACTGATATTGGCACGTAGCCCCGTGATTGACGATTGGGACTTACCCTGGGGATTGGAGATAGTATTTATTATCATGCTATTTTATTCGATTTCCGCAGAGATATTTTTACAACATGGTGCTAAAAGCGCCCGCAAAAAAGCGATTGATCAGTTGACCGCGAAAATCAGCTATCAGCGCAACCAAAATGCCCCCGTTGAAATTGTCATCAAACGTATAGAAGCCGAGATTGAACGTATCAGAGACTTGCGTGAGGGGGCATTCAGACCGTGGTATGAGTGGCCGCTGCTACAGTCATTCGGTGGCTTGGGCACTTTATGGGCTGCGCTGCAATACTTCGCCGGAGCGTGGGGCAGTTTTTGATTGTCTATGGGCGAACTCAGGTGTTAATTGCGCATATAGACTTTCAGAAATTAAATTTCCATTCACGTTGTTGTAAACTCATACAGATAACATCCCTTGAAGGGATGGTATCTGTTACCATCGAAGTTATTTATCTGAAAATCTATAGCATGATATTCAGCCATAAAACGAAAGGTTGTTTGGATGTGGTTATTTCTCCTTATCAGTAAGGAAACATCCCGTTGGAAAGATTGGGAAGGGGTCTGCATCACTTCCCCAATCCGCGCACGATAAAGCAACGTCGCTTCGCTTGTTGCGGTGCGCTCCTTTCGGCCTAAAGGCCGAGGTCTTCAACCAGTAAGGAAAATTGATAAATTGTAAACAATTACGAATCATCCACTTGATCAGCAAGCGCAGTCAACTGTTTAATTAACGCGGTTAAGTGCTCGGTCGTTTCAGCGCGTACCGTAGCATGTGCGACTTTGCGACCTTTGCGTGGGGCTTTATCGTATAGATGCAAATGCGCCTGAGGAAT
>CAIMDR010000132.1 GCA_903839795.1 uncultured Methylococcaceae bacterium
TCAAAATAATGTAACTTATGATTCACGTTTGGCATTAATTATCAATTTTTTATCTGATAATACTTAAAAGTGTCCAAAGTGTTGCGCTAAAAACTTGAACCTCAATGCTTTACCCAACCCCGTCAAACATTGAATTGCTGAGTATTAGCTGACAACTAAAATAGGACTTGACGCAAGCCTTATGCGCATTGACTTGAACACATAAGGCATCGAAGGTATTTAGACCCAACTAATTACCCCAAAATATATCTTTCATCAGGTATCAAAAAAACTAAATAACATGCCGGCACTTATAGATATCTTCGGACTTAAAGGCTTTATTCCTGAAGGCTACTGCTTATCATGGAATCCGGCATTAATTTGGTTACATGCCGGCTCGGATTTTCTTATTTTTCTGGCCTACTTTACTATTACTTTAGTGCTTATCTATTTTATTAAGCAACGTAAAGACACGCCCTATCCACAACTGGTTATGTTGTTTGCCGGTATTATTATTGCGTGCGGGACCGGGCATTTAATATCCTCGCTGAGTATCTGGATACCCCTCTATTGGTTGGAGGGCTTGGTTAAAGGTTTTACCGCTCTTATTTCCATAGCCACAGCAACCATGATGTTCTGGGTTATTCCGAAAGCATTAGCGTTGCCAACCATCAAGCAACTTCAAGAGGAGATACACCAAAAACAAATAATAGAAAGTCAACTGGGACTCTTCGAAAAGATGTTTAAACTGACATCCGATTGCATATTTATGATCAGTCCTAAACAGAATTTTAGGTTGGTATTCGTTAATGATGCGGCTTGTCGGCATTTTGGTGAGGAACGTGACCAATTATTAACATGGCACATCCCGGACTGGGATCCTAACTTCAAAACTCAAAATGACCTTGATACTATGTGGCTAAATGTTAAAGCCAAGAAAGGCATGGTGTTCGAAAGTCGCCATTGTTTTGGTTCCGGCATAGATATACCCGTCGAGGTTTCCGCTAACTATCTATCTTACCAAAACGAAGAGTATGTGGTCGGTTTTTTCCATAACATCAGCGAACGTAAACTGGCTGAAAAAAATCTGCGGGCCAGCATTAGTTATATCCATAGCATACTTGAGGCCAGTTTAGACCCGGTAATAACCCTCAATATGAATGGCAAAATACTGTCTGCCAATAAAGAAACAGAGCACATTATCGGTATAACTATATCTCAGCTTATGGGTAGTGATTTTTCAAATTATTTTATCAAGCCGAAAACTATACAGGCCAGTTACCTGGAAGTACAGGATAAAGGATTTATTGAAGGCTATAACTTACAACTTCAGCAATCACCAGAAAAGACCCTTTTGGATGTACTTTTAAATATCAGCTTATATTATAACGAACAGGCTAAAGGGACTGAAATGCTGGTTGTGATGCGCAACATTACCGAGCAAAAACAGGCTGATGAAAAACTTCAAATTGCCGCCAGTGTTTTCGCTCATGCCCTGGAAGGCATTATGGTTACCGATTGTGAGGGTAAAATTATCCAGGTTAATGATGCTTTTTCAAAAATAAGCGGTTATGACCCAGAAGAAATACTAGGTAAAACACCACAGATACTGAGCTCCGGTCGTCAGCCCAAAGAAGTCTATACCGCTATGTGGCATGACTTAATGACTAAAGGCCATTGGTATGGCGAATTTTGGAACCGCCGTAAAAACGGCGAAGTGTATGCCGCGATGGAAAATATCAGTGCCATAGTCAATAAACAGGATAATTCAATCCGCTATGTCGCCTTGGTCTCTGATATTACTCTATTTAAAGCCCATCAGCAGGAGTTGGAACGTATCGCACACTTTGACATACTGACTAATTTGCCTAACCGCTGGTTGCTCTCTAATCGACTAAATCAGGCGATTGCTCACTGTAAGCGGCAAAAAAAATTGCTGGCCTTGGTGTTTCTTGATCTTGATGGCTTTAAGGCCGTTAATGATGAGTATGGTCATTTGGCGGGCGACAACTTACTGATTGCTCTGACAAAAAATATGACGCAAAGTCTGCGCGAGGTTGATACGCTGGCCCGTGTTGGCGGTGATGAGTTTATTGCCTTACTGGTTGATGTGCAGGACATTGAAACCAGCTTGCCTATGTTTGTCCGTTTGCTGGTGGCGGCTGCGCAACCCGTACCGTTTGATGGCGTTACCTTACAGGTCTCGGCCAGCATGGGCGTCACTTTTTACCCGCAAGCAGACGAGGTTGATGCCGATATTTTGATACGCCAGGCCGATCAAGCCATGTATCAAGCCAAGCAAAGCGGAAAGAACCGTTATCATATCTTTGATGTCGGCATGGACAAGCAGACACGAAACCATAATGAAAACATTGAACGTATCCGCAATGCCTTGATAGCCGGAGAGTTTGAGCTTTATTATCAACCCAAAGTTAATTTGCGTCTAGGTCGTGTTATTGGTGCGGAAGCATTAATTCGTTGGCACCATCCACATAAAGGCCTGTTATTACCAGAAGCTTTTTTGCCCATGCTTGAGAATCACTCGCTGTCCATTGATATCGACAACTGGGTCATCAATACGGCAATGAGCCAAATAGAAAGTTGGCACGCCTCCGGACTGGAACTGCCGGTCAGCGTCAACATTAGCAAACGACAGTTGCAGCAACAAGATTTTATAGACACCCTGCGGCTATTATTGAATGCCCATCCCACGGTTAAACCGGGCGATCTGAGTATGGAAATACTGGAAACCAGTATCATGAGAGATTTAACCAGGGTATCCCGATTGATTGAAGAATGTCGGGAACTGGGTATTAAATTTTCCTTGGATAATTTTGGTAACGGCTATTCATCACTGACTTATTTAAAAGGCTTACCGATCAACGAACTTAAAATTGATCAGAGTGTTATGCGGGATATGCTGACTAATTTTGATGATCTGGCGATTATAGAAGCGGTGCTGGCTTTGGCGACTGCTTTTAACCTGGAAGTAATCGCTGAAGGTATGGAGTCGAACCAACAAGGCGAAATGCTGTTGCAAATAGGCTGCGACAGAGCACAAGGTTATGCGGTTGCCCTCCCTATGCCCGCCGATGATTTTGAAAAATGGGCAACAAATTGGAAACCGGATCCCAACTGGTTGAGTTGGCCCTCATTTATTCATGACGATCTACCGTTATTATTTGCCAATACTGAATATAAGGTATGGATTAACGCCATAGAAGGCTATCTAAATAATCAAACGCACAAACCTGAAAACTTACAATCCCGCTTTGGCAAATGGCTTATGATTAACAGCTCTCTCAAAAATGGAAATTATGAGGAGATGTTATCCCTGCATGAAGCATTACAATTACTGGGCATGGAGTTAATAGCGCTCCATGACGCGGGTCAAACCGAACAAGCACTGGCAAAACTGCCTGAACTTCATAAGTTGCAAGATGCCATGTTTGTAAAGCTGAAAATGCTGGTGCTGGAAACCGGGCAGTCGCTTTAAGAATTAACCTGATTAGACTAAGGCCGGAATAAGCCCACCCAGGCCTGTCCTGAGCTTGTCGAAGGACGTAGCGTGGTGGCGTTTCCGGCAGACTCGTGCCGAATGCCGGAAACGCTTATTCTCGCTTGCGCTCGAAAAGCCTTATTCCGGCCTACGCCTGAAAAGATGCCTAAACCATCATTTTAATAACTCACGCCAGTTCTTTAATCGCATCTTCGGTATAAAAAAACACCTTGCCTGGCTCAAGTTGTTTAATAAAGTTGGTTTTTTTAAGCTTATCAAGTACGGGGCCTTTTGCTTCTGATAAATGCAGGGTTAACCCTGAGTCTTGTAAGGCATGATTTAAGTTTTCCAAAGCTTCTAAAGCGGTGGCATCAACATCACTGACCGAGGTAAAAATCAAAATAATATGTTTAATAGTGGCTTGGCGCTTTAGTTCAGCGGTAATAAAATCCTCGATAAAATTAACATTGGCAAAGGTGATGCTTTCATCAATGCGCAATAATAAAAGATGCTCCCACGTTTCTACCTGATGGCGTTTGATATTACGGTAATGCCCGGTATCAGGAATGCGCCCAACAACCGCAATGTGTGGCTGACTGGTCTTGCGCTGGTAACTGATAAACGTAAGAATAATGCCTAAACTGATGCCTTCTTCAATGCCCAACACCAAAACACCCAGCAAGGTTACAATTTCGGCGATGCCATCACCCCGATCATAACGCCAAGTGTGAACAATACTACCCAGTCGCACCAGCGGAATAATGGCGACCAAAATAATCGCGGCTAACGCGGCTTTGGGGATATTTTCGAACCACGGGCTAAAAAAGATCACCGCCAATGCCAGAATACCTGCCGCAATCAGCATCGCCATTTGGGTACGGGCACCGGCAGAAAAATTAACCATGGTTCGGCTAAAACCACCGGCAACCGGCATACCACCGGAAATAGCGGTAGCCAGATTAGCCACACCCAAGGCAATTAATTCCTGATTAGGTACAATTTTTTCACCTCTCAGGTTAGCGGTCACTTTGGCAATGGCGACACTTTCGACATAAGCAATTAAGGCAATAAAAGCCGCGCCAGGCAGTAACAATCGCCATTTTTTAAGATCAATAAAATCGAAGCTTAGCGCCGGAAAACCGGCAGGCACTACCCCGACAACCGCGACTTTGTTGTGCAAGGTTAAGCCCAAATAACTAACGGCAAGTGTGGCTAAAAGAACCGTTAACAAAGGACCGCATTTACTAATGGCAATCACCAGTGATAGTTTTAAACCTGCTTTTTTAAGCAGTGAAGTCAGCGGTTTTCCAAAAGCTATCAACATTACCAAGGCGGCGACACCAATGATTACCGTGGTCGAATTATAGCCCGACAAATAATCCCGGTAACAAGGGGCATCAAAACCACACGCGGGGCTTTTTAAACCCGCCAGTTGCGGTAATTGACTGCCTATAATCAACAGCGAGGCACCGCTGGTAAAGCCGGTCAATACGGGATGACTGATAAAATTAACCAAACCACCCATACGCAGTAGAGCCATCAGCAACATGATGAGTCCGCTTTCTGCTGACAATATCAACGCGCTTTGCACCGGATTACCCAAGGCACTGATCTCGGGTGTATTTAAGGCACTGGCAATCATAATGGCGGCAATGGAAACCGGCCCTACGGATAAGGTTCGACTGGTGCCAAACAAAGCATACAATACCGGCGGTAAAATGCTGGCATAAAGCCCGAGTTGAGGTGGCAAACCTGCCAATATCGCGTAGGCAATCCCTTGAGGAACCAGCAAAATAGCGGTAATGATACCGGCAAACAAATCACTGTTAAAATCATGACGGGTATAGGTTTTTAACCAACCGGCAATAGGAAAGAAGTCGGTTAATCTCGACAGCTTACGTTGTAAATCAGTCATTGTGGTTGTTACCCTTGTTCCAGGCTATGGTAAGGAATAGAGATCCTCATAGACATAAACTTAAGACATTTCACCACGAAGACA
>CAIMDR010000133.1 GCA_903839795.1 uncultured Methylococcaceae bacterium
ATAAAAACCCGCTTGATGCCGTTTTTTTGGGCAGTGAATTGGTTAAAATCTGCCATCAGCATCAAGTTCCGTTAATTATTAACGATGATGTTGAACTGGCTGCCAAAGTGGGCGCTGATGGCGTTCATATCGGCAAAGAAGACGGCGCTATTGCACAGGCAAGAAAGCGCTTGGGGTCTGATGCCATCATTGGCGTTTCTTGCTATAACTTTGTCGAGCAGGCGCTGGATGCACAAAACCAAGGCGCGACTTATGTGGCTTTTGGCAGGTTTTTTCCGTCTACATCAAAACCACTGGCGGCACCTGCTCAGATTGAAACCTTGCGACAAGCCAAGCGTTTATTGACTGTCCCCATTGTCGCCATAGGCGGTATTTTGCCGGAAAATGGTGCGCCATTACTGGCAGCCGGCGCTGATTTTTTAGCGGTTATCGGCGGGCTTTTTGAGAGCCAACCGGAACAATCCGCACGCGCGTATCAGGCATTATTTGATGACTGATTAAAAGCCAGTCCACGAAAAGCACGAAAGCCACGAAAAAAAGCAAAAAAATAAAATAATTAATGGTTCTGTAGATGGCGGTTAGCGGTTAGGCCGTACGCAGAAAACTGATTAAAATTATCTAAAGCTTATTTTCGTGCATTTCGTGTCTTTCGTGGACAAAAAATTAAATCTAATTCCGGGTAATAATGGATTCTTTAAACCACGCTTTGGTTAGTTGGCTTTCCTGGGAATGATCAATAATCGGTGCCGGATAGTTGCAAGACTCGTGTTTTTTATCCCATTGATGGATGGTTTTTGGTGGCAGCGCTTTAAGTTCCGGTATCCAGTGATAAATATACCGGCAATCGGCATCAAATTTTTGCTGTTGTAACCAGGGATTAAATATCCTGAAATAAGGCTGTGCATCACAGCCGGTGGAGGCTGCCCATTGCCAATTACCGTTATTGACACAGGGATCATAATCAATCAGATGTTGAGCAAAATAACGCTCGCCCCAACGCCAGCTGACATGCAAATCTTTAACCAGAAAAGACGCGACTATCATTCTCAGTCGGTTGTGCATAAAGCCCGTGGCATTTAACTCACGCATACCGGCATCGACAATGGGAAAGCCCGTTCTACCTTCAGCCCAAGCCTGAAAATAATCGCGATTATTATCCCAGTGCAGAGTGGCAAATTTATCCAGAAATGCTCTGCCAAAAACCTGTGGAAAATGATAAGCGATATGGGTAAAAAAATCCCGCCAGTACAATTGCCTTAATAAGGGATGTTCGCTACCCAGTTCTTCAATAATGGCATAATAAATTTCCCGCACTGAGCAGGTGCCAAATTTAAGATGTGCAGAAAGTTTGCTGGTGGTATCCAGCGCAGGAAAATCTCGCGTATTCTGATAATCGGCTTGTTTATTGAGCTGATCAAGAATGACAAGCGCCTGACTACGACCACCTTGAAGAACATCCGCTTTAGCTTCCGTTAATGATAAACCCAGTTGGTCGATGGTCAATTCAGACATGGGCAACAAAAAGTGGTTATTGGCCAAGGCTTGCGGCAAGGCGACGGGGTTGTGCCTGGCATTATTATAAAACGCTGTAAAAACTTTATAGGGAGTTTGGTCGTTTTTAAGTGCTTGCTCGGGTTCATTGAGTAGCGCATCGGCCAGAATGTATAAGTTTATCCCCAATTTTTGGCAAACGTCAGCCAACTCGGCATCACGCCGCCTGCTAAACGGCGTGTAATCGCGATTGATAAACACAGCCTGTATGTGCTGCTGCTCCAACACACCACGAATAACCTGCTCAGGTAAGGCATGATAAAGCCCCAGTTTACCGCCGGCTACTTGCAATTGCTGTTCAAGGTCGCTTATGGACTGCAACATAAATTGCAATGCCGGTTTGCTTTGATAAGGATGCCGTTCTATTTGCCTGGGATCAAAAATGAAGCAGGGCAATACCTGCCGGGAAAGGCGTAGTGCTTCATTAAGTGCGGTGTTGTCATGCAAACGCAAATCACGACGAAAAATAAACAGGGAATTTGTGTAGCGGGTCATTTACAGCTCAAGTGGTAACGGCAAGGTGATTTAATAATCAATGATGACTATTGAAGCTTAATAATTATTCTATCACACGCGCTTTTTGCAGTTGCAAACGTAGGGCTTCCAGTCGTTTGCGATTAACACCAAAGTCACTATGACCAGTACGTGATGCAGAGCGAATATGGATTAAATGCTTTTCAGCATCAAGAATGACGTTGATATCATCCACAAACCGAAAAACCAGACTGGTAGCTTCTGCATGAAGCGTATCATTAGTTTCATGGGTAATAACCATGCGACTTTGGCTGTTAAGTGCTTGTTTTAACGCTTGCCATGCCTCGATGGGTTGACCTTTTATTTTGAAGGGTTCAATGAAATGCTGCGTATCTTGTCCTTGACTGGAAACACAGTTGGGGCTATCCCGGCAGAGTGGCAGGGTTTTTTCTGATGCTGAACTTGCCTGATTTGCAGTATTGAGTGTCATAAAAATAATATAAAAAAGGATTTTAAATGTCATAAGGCACGAGGATGCATAAAAATGCTGTAAAAAAATAAGGTTACTACCCGGTAGCTATTGGCCTCGATCATGGAACACGGATGACACTGATTATACGGGTTTCAACGGATTTTATTTTTAGCTAAAAAAATATTTAAGTGATTTCATGAAAGGTTGAAAACCTTCGCTCATCCGTGTCCATCAGTTAAATCCGTGTCTTCTGTGTTCTATTTTTAACGGCTGAATAGTTACAAATATTATTACAACATCACATAAATTTCATAAGAGTCAAATTTTTGCATGACTTTACGGCGACAACAGGCTAATGTACGCTACCTTTATATAACAAAAGGAATTTATTGGTTATGAGCCTATAACTTGCCTTTGCAGCTGATTTTATTTAAAACTACAAATTCAACGTTTACCCGACAGGATAACCGGCGTTTTTTATAGAATTTAATTTGCATGTTATAAAAGTTAAGGTACGTTAAAACTATAAAGTTCTATTAAAGGCAGATTTTACTTAAAACAAAAAATAAAATTAAAGTAGTCGTGTTATTTCTGCAGGGAGCTTTTATAAAAACAATAATTAGGTTGAGTAATCATTTCAACTGGGAGGGGTATTGCAGTGCAAATTAAATTTTCGTTTGATTCATCCAAGCCAATTGCTGGTGAGGCAAACATTGAAATCAACAGATCGATTAACGATGTATTTTATTATATTGGTGAGCATTTTTATGATAACTACCCTAAATGGGCACTAGAAGTTGTTGAATTTGAACCACTGGATGGCAGCAATGTTTTTGTTGGAGCCAAAGCAAAGCAAATTCGTGAAGACAACGGAACAAAAGTTGAATCGATTTTTGAAATAACCCACTATCAACCCTCTATAACGCTTATCTTTAAAGGCATCACTGAGCCCTATGTACATAGTTATTTTTTGGAAAGCAGCGATCAAATTTCCACTCGCTTGACCTTTCGTTTCGAATTGCCGGAAATTGACGTTTTCATGCGTCCATTTCAAAAATTGATTCGATCAGCCATTGAAGATGGCGCAGAAAATACGGTTGAAAATATTAAAAATTTACTCACAGTTGTTCCGAACTAATAGCTGATCTCGTCGTAATTATTATAAGAATTGGAATTAAAATATGCCTTTTATTGTTGAAAAAGATAGCGGTCTTATCCCGCAAATACTTTCCGCTATTTTAGATGAATGTGTTAATGGTGTTACTTTAGCGGATCCTGATTTAGAAGGCTCCCCTATCGTTTACGCAAACAAAGCCTTTGAGCGTTTGACGGGCTACAACCAAGAAGAAACCGTTGGTTACAATTGCCGCTTTCTTCAGGGTGACGACAGAGATCAGGAAGGGCGCTATCAAATTGCTGAAGCCATGAAAAATCACGAAGGCGTTGAAGTTACCTTACGTAATTATAAAAAAGATGGCACCTTGTTTCATAATCGTTTAAAGATAACGCCCCTTTTCGATAAAAAGAATCGGGTCATTTATTATTTGGGCGTGCAATACGATATAACGAACCAAGTTGACGCCAGTAATGAAATTAAAGAATTAAACGATTTATTAAACGCCAGCCTGAATAAGTAATTAATATTTTATAAAACAATACAAACTATTAAGGCCGATTTATGAATGCAACTGATAATGCCAGTCCTGACGGTGGTATGTTTTTTAATGAAGCGTTATTTGGTTTAGCCATAGCTGCTTTTATTTTATTGATCATTATCGAGAAACGTCATCCCTTTCGTGATTTTTCTCAGAAAACATTTAAGGAATCGTTTGTTACCAACACCACTGCATTTTTGGTCAACAACGTCATCCTGACCGTATTAAGAGCCTCATCATTATTTATTGTCGCACAACAATTTGCCTCTTACGGCTTATTAAGCGGACTGGATAATGGCCCGCTTAAATGGTTGCTGGCGTTTGCTTTTTTTGATTTGGCCATTTATCTATGGCACGTTGCCAGTCACAAATACGAGTATCTCTGGCGATTTCATAAAGTGCATCACAGTGATAAAGGCTTTCATGTTACTACCGGCTTTCGCTTTCATGTTTTTGATTTGTTACTGGAAATTATTTACAAATGTGTATTTGTAGTGGTCATTGGCGTGAATGCCTATTTGGTACTTTCTATTGAGATTGTCGAATTGTTTTTTGTGTTGTTTCATCATGCCAATATTCGCGTTAAAAATGAAGAGACTATTTCACAAGTATTTATTACGCCATCATTACATAGAACACATCATTCAACCTTGCGTAAAGAGCACGATAGTAACTACGGCATTGTTTTTTCAATTTGGGATAGGCTGTTTGGAACTCGACAAATAGCGGTTCCTGAGCATATTGGCCTTGATTTAATTGAAGCTGAAAATTTTATACAGCTTTTTTCACTGGCATTTATTACTGAACTTAAATTCAAAAAATTATTGAGCCGAATACCTAAAGGCAGAAAACAATAGTAACTACTCAGCCGCTAAAAAATAGAACACAGATGACACGGATTTGACAGATAGACACGGATAAAAGACCTTTTATAATTGCATGAAATAGCATTTATAGAGTGGCTTAGAAGTAAAGCAACATAAAACTCCCTCTTCCTCTGGGAGAGGGCTGGGCTGAGGGTGATAGAATGTCGCTTTATTTCTACATGGCTCTATATAACCACTTAAGGGCTTTTTTCGACCAACTAAAATTCGTTGAAACCCGTGTCATCAGTGTTCGATTATTGAAGCCAATAGCGAATGAATAATTAAGTTACCGAGAACAATAGTTAAGCTGTGGCGTGTTGCCCGCTTTATAGATAGACTGATTGACTGTTAAATAACTTCAGTGATGATAATAAAAACAAAAAAAGACATTCCATCCAGTGAAATTACTGATCCGTTGGTTTTTAAGAACCGTCGTCAGATCATTAAAGGCATGTTGGCGACTATGATTGCCGGTACAGGTATTTCTCCGACATTAGCCAACACCAAATCTGTGTGGGGAGACTTGCCCAAAGGCAATTTCCCAACTGATTCTTTAACCCTTACGCCTGCCGAACTCATCAAAAATTACACGAACTATTATGAGTTCTCGTTTAATAAAGAAGATTCAACAAGTCTGGCTCAAAATCTGATTACAGACCCTTGGTCTGTAGAGATCAGCGGTGAAGTTGAAAAACCGGGTACTTATTATTTGGAAGACATTTTGCGTCAGCAGTCCCTCCAAGAGTATATCTATCGTCTTCGCTGTGTCGAAGCTTGGTCAATGGTTGTGCCTTGGGTTGGTTTTTCGCTGGCTAGTTTATTAAAAATGGTTAAACCGTTGTCAACGGCCCATTTTGTAAAATTCACCGCCGTTTATCAGCCCAAAGCAATGCCCAATCAACTGAGCAACACCATGCTGGAATGGCCTTATATCGAAGGTTTACGCATTGATGAAGCCATGCATCCGTTGACCATATTGGCTGTTGGCATGTACGGCGATACGCTGCCAAAGAAAAATGGTGCACCCTTGCGACTGGTTGTACCTTGGAAATACGGATTTAAAAGCATTAAAGCGATTGTAAAAATTGAATTATTAAAAAGACCTCCCGTTACAACCTGGAATAAATTTGCACCTAATGACTATGGTTTTTACGGGAATGTAAATCCCACGGTTGCCCACCCACGTTGGAGTCAAAACACTGAGCGCCAATTAGGCGGCAGTTTTTTTACGCCACGTCGGCAAACTGAATTATTTAATGGCTATGGTGAAC
>CAIMDR010000134.1 GCA_903839795.1 uncultured Methylococcaceae bacterium
AAGCTGTTGGGTTTGCCTTTGGTCATTCATGAGCAAAACCGGATTCCAGGCACCACTAATCGTTTGCTTGCTCGCTGGGCTAACCAAGTTTTGGAGGCATTTCCTGAAAGTTTTAATGCAAAAACCAAAGCGAAATGTACCGGAAATCCTTTAAGAAAACAGTTTCTTGCTGCCTTGGAAAATGACCGCATGCGCTCTGAAAAGGAAGTCAGGCTATTTGTTTTTGGTGGCAGCCAAGGTGCCCAAATATTAAATGAAACAGTGCCTGAGGCGATTGCTGAGTTTCTAAGCGCCGGTTTGCAAACACAAACCGTGCAAATAAAGCATCAAACCGGCGCAGCCATGTTGTCGCAGGTTGAAAACCGCTATCGGGATTTAGGTATTAAAGCAGAAACCAGTGCCTTTATTGAGGACATGGTAGCGGCTTATCAATGGGCTGATTTGGTGATTTGCAGGGCAGGAGCCATGACCGTCAGTGAAGTTTCGGCAATGGGTATTCCGGCTATTTTTATACCGTTACCGGGCGCTATTGATGATCATCAAACGGCCAATGCCCGTTATTTAACGGATGCTGGCGCAGGACTACTATTGAGGCAAAAAGATTTGAATCCGGTAACACTGGCTGAACAGATAATAGAGGCACTTAAAAAATTGCCGGCAATGAGCGCCGCTGCAAAACACTGTGCGCGTTTGGATGCAACCGCTGTTGTTGCAGGCTATTGCAGTGCTGAGGCGGGACTATGAAAATTCCGGCCAGTACGCACGCCGCCTCTACCTTCGGCAATATCGAGCGTATCCATTTTGTGGGTGTAGGCGGCACAGGCATGAGCGGTATCGCTGAGGTCTTGTCCAACCTGGGTTATAAAGTGTCGGGTTCGGATATAAAAGAAAGTGCGGTGACGCAACGGCTCGCAGCTTTGGGTGTGACGATTACTATTGGACATAAGCGGGAAAATGTTACGAAAGCGGATGTGGTCGTTGCGTCAACGGCCATCGATCGTAGTAATGAAGAAATTGACCAAGCCTATCTTAATAGAACTCCGGTTATTCCGCGTGCCGAAATGCTGGCTGAGTTAATGCGCTTTCGCTTCGGTATTGCCGTCGCGGGTACGCATGGCAAAACCACCACCACCAGTTTGACAGCCAGTATTTTGGCGGAAGGTGGCTTGGATCCTACGTTTGTTATTGGCGGGCGATTAAACAGTGCAGGCACTAATGCCAAGCTGGGTTGAGGGAATTATTTGGTGGCTGAAGCGGATGAGAGTGATGCGTCATTTTTATACCTCCAGCCCATGATGGCAGTGGTCACTAATATAGACCAAGACCACATGGAAACTTACCAGAACAGCTATCAACGTTTAAAAGATACGTTTGTAGAATTTTTACATCATTTGCCTTTTTATGGGTTGGCGGTGATGTGTCTGGATGACGAAGGCGTAAGAGAGATTTTGCCGCAGCTATCCAAGCCGGTTATTACCTATGGCGTTCATGAAGACGCGGATATTCGTGCGGTAGATATTAAACAAGACGGTATGCTGACAACGTTTAGTGTTATTCGTCGAGGGGATTATCCGCTGTTGCCAGTGACGTTAAATATGCCAGGTTGGCATAACATGCTTAATTCCCTGGCGGCTATTGCCGTGGCAACCCGCCTTGCGGTTGCTGATGAAGCTATCGTTAAAAGTCTGGGCGCATTTAAGGGCGTTGGCAGACGTTTTCAGGTTCAGGGAGACTTGGCCATTGATGGCGGCAAGCTAACTCTGGTTGATGATTACGGACATCATCCCCGAGAAATTGCCGCAACCCTGGAGGCCTTGCGTCAAGCTTGGCCGGACAGGCGCTCGGTGATTATTTTTCAGCCGCATCGATATACGCGAACCCGCGATTTATTTGAAGATTTTGTGCAGGTGCTGTCGACCGTCGATGTGTTGATTCTGATGGATGTTTATTCCGCAGGCGAAGCGGAAATTGCGGGCGCAGACGGTCGGGCATTAAGCCGTGCCATTCGTATGCGTGCTCAAGTTGATCCGGTATTTGTTGATGACTGGCAAGAATTGCCAAAAATATTGGCAGGCATTGTCAGACCGGATGATGTGATTTTGACGATGGGAGCCGGTAATGTTGGGCAGATTGCTACCCAATTACCCGAATTGCTAACGGAAGCACTTGAGTGCCGGGCATCGTCACCACAGACCCGTTTGATATGAAAGGACGCTTATTAAGCAACGAAAAACTGGCTAAATATACCAGTTGGCGCGTCGGCGGGCCTGCGGATCGGCTTTATATTCCGTTTGACAAGCAGGATTTGTGTGAGTTTCTGACGGCTTTACCTGCCTCGGATCCGGTGTTTTGGATTGTGTTAGGCAGTAATTTATTAGTCTGGGATGGCGGTATACGCGGCACGGTTATTAATACCAAAGGACGCTTTAAAGCAATGAAGC
>CAIMDR010000135.1 GCA_903839795.1 uncultured Methylococcaceae bacterium
CTGTTTTATCATTATCCTTAACGCAAGTGGGTCTGCACCATGAAAAAAGTAAAACATATTATTTTTTGGATTGTAGTCCTTGGCATTATTTTGCTGTTGTTTTCCAGTCATGTTATAGCCATGTAGTGTCAGAGGCGCATTCCGCTTACTTTAAAAATGCACCTTACTACCAGACTTGACCTCTGCAATCAAAAAATCAGCTATACTCTCTTGGCTTGGATAACATCAAATACCTAAAATAAGCCGACATATATACAACACGCAATTACCTCGAAAATAAATGCCTCAAGTCGGCGCTACGATTAAATAGATGCCTAGCCCTACCATCACCAATCCACTGATTAATTTAAGCCAACGACCTTCCTTTTCCTGGAGCCGCCGCTGACTTAAGGTGATGATGCCTATTGTTAAAATAACAACATCATCGAACATATAAGCCACATTATAAAGCAGCAAATAGCTGTAATAACTTATGCTATCTAATTGCTTCAATGTCAGTATTCGGGTGTACAGCGCAGGAAAACCTGAGGTACACATAAACTCAACTATCTGCACTAAAATAGCCAGCACCACCGTGCCAATAAGTGCGCCGGCAAGATTTTTCGCCTGTAAAATTCGCCGTATTCCGGCATAAATATCCGGCTTTGCGGTATCGGGAATCGACAGTGAAACGCCCTTGCCGTAAAACCGGAAATCCTTGAGATTAATCAATCCTGCCAAAAGAGCAATGGTGGCTATCACTATTTCAGAAAGGCGGGACAACCCAATGAACAAGAACAATTTAAGCCAGGCCGCCATGAACATAAAATAAGCCAGACCTTCAACCGCAACAAAAGTACCCGCAATGGCGAACATCCGCCACCGGTTATTCATAGGCGCAAGCAGCGAGATCATCAATATCAGCACCCACATCGAACAAGGATTGAAGCCGTCCAGCAAACCCATGGCCAAGGTAAACAGCGGCAAACCAACCTCATCCAGCGACAGTCTGTGACCTAAAAAATCCAGAAAATAAGGCGGCGTAACGTGGGCTGATAATCCGACACCCGCTTCGCAGGACAAAGATTGCTCGGCTTCACAACTACCTGAAGCCGCCTGATTTTTCCGGATTTTCATTTGCGCTAACGCGTTACGAATAACCTGCCCAGTGGTTATCTCATCAGAATAACCGACAATCAATTGGTCACCCACCCGAAAAGCAGGCACTCTTACCGCGCCTAAGCCATTATTTTTAGCCAGTTGGTGTAATTGTACCAATGAGGCCGGTTCCTCAACGACATCGTAACTGACTATCTTCAGAGCCGGTTGCTCTCGCTTAAGTCTCTGTAAAAATAACTCCGCTTTGGCGCAATGCGGACAGCCATTACGAACGAAGACTTCAATGTCATTTGCCGGTACCGCAGGCACACTGCTTTTATCCGGCAATAAAACAGCACCGACTGTAAAAGCCGTCGCGCTTAAAATAAAAGTTAAAAATATGATGACACCTGCAAGAAACTGTCTGACTATCATTTTCATGAATACACTCCTGGTGTGTTCCTTTAATATTCCTATGGAAAAATATTGATGAAATCTGTATAACATTCAATAAAATTGATCTTAAATAAACAGGTAGATGTTGGCTTCGATCATAGAACGCGGATAACACGGCTTTCAACGAATTTCATTTTAGTCGGAAAAAGACCATAAGTGTTTATAGGATGTCTTCTGATAACATTAAGAAACTCTCTTATCCGTGTCTATCAGTCAAATCCGTGTTATCTGTGTTCTATTTTTTAACAGAGGATCAGTTACCAATAAATTTCACTTAACACGGGAGTATTCAATGAATCATAACGCAACAGAATCCGACTCTAACAAGGTAAGTCAGGGTGCTGAACATAAGTCCCTAAACGCCAGCCAAACGTCTAAAGGTGAGTTGGTCGTTAAGGGCGTTGCTACTGCTGTGGCGGCTTCAGCCATTATACAATCCGGCAAAGGCATTATATCGACGCTGGCCAGGCATCCTTTTATTATGTTCGGTCTGGGTATTACAGCAGGTTATTTGACCCATAAATACCGTAAAGAAATTATTTCAATCACCAGCAAAACCACCGAACAAAGCAGGGATTTTGTGTTGCGTCAAAAAGAAAATCTTAAAGAACTGCTTGCAGAATCTCAAGACGATGCAGGCAATCAAGACGCTTCAAAATAAATCCGGCTTGTGCAATGAGATTCTGCAAAAAAACGATTTGGATCAACTAATCCCTATTACTGATAGAGCAA
Organism: uncultured Methylococcaceae bacterium; assembly: GCA_903839795.1. Taxonomy (GTDB): domain Bacteria; phylum Pseudomonadota; class Gammaproteobacteria; order Methylococcales; family Methylomonadaceae; genus Methylobacter_C. Next base: position 2,266 of record CAIMDR010000135.1, read on the forward strand.
GTAAGCCTTGATTCATGAACACGGTCTCGTAGCTGCTTACCCGGCTTGAAATGGAGTATATGTCTAGCTGATAAATTTAATGACTCTCCGGTTTTTGGGTTTCGTCCTAAACGGGCGGGATGAAAATGCAATGAGAAAGCCCCAAAACCTCTTATCTCTATTCTATCCTTAGCGATTAAAGCCTGACATAAATGTTCAATAATACAGTCAACCGACTGATCAACGTCTTTTAGTGTTAAATGGGGTTGTTTTTTAGCTAAAGCATCAATAAGTTCCGACTTGACCATGTTGAAAGACCCTGTAATTATTGAGTATTTGTAAAATTCAATTAAAACTGACAAATGAATCATAGCAGCTATTTTTTGAATGATATAGCCCGTCATTCGCCTGATGATTTGTGCTTTATATAAACAGAAAAATTAGGCTTTTACTGTACCATTGATTGCGGCAAATTGTTATGCGTCAAATGACCCAATTTTCAATAAATCCATTAATCATCAATGAGTCTAAGCCCTGACATTTGGTATGTATTCACCTCCCCCTTTGAAAAAGGGGGAATGAGGGGGATTTATCTAATAAAATCTCCCCTAACCCCTCTTTTATAAAGAGGGGGACTGAATACTTACGACATTTGATGTTCAAGTTTTTTAATACTTAGGTTCGGGGAAATCAGCTTGTCGTTTTTACTGGCTCTGAATATTTTTTATCAAATCAGCATAGTAATCTACCATTTGCCCAAGAAACAAAATAACCGCATCAATTTCATGCTTAATGTCATGGATAAAATTATGCTGCTGAAAACTGTCTGCCACATAAAATGACAAGCCCATGTAAATGGTGTTGCAGCCCATTACAATCATAATGAGTGCAGCCGACTTTAACATTAAGCCTCTAAAGTGGGCGCTCATTTTGCCAAACGCCAGACTGACAAACAGCATGGTCGGCAGCGTACCCGCGCCAAAGGTCAGCATTAACAAGCCGCCTTCCATCACGGTAGTGGCTGACGTGGCTTTAACCGCCATGGCAAAGGTTAACGGGCAAGGCATTAAGCCATTTAACAAACCCGCAATGGTGGCACCCAGTAGCGGGCCTTTGGTTCTTGATTCGGCATAACCCCGACGTAATAAATTCATCGGTAATAATCTGACGGAGCCTTGAAAAGGAATCCAGCCTAAAATCCCCAGTGCAAGAATAATAACGACTGCACCGATAAACATCTGCAAGATGCTTTGAACCTTACCAAACACGCCGCTGGAAACCAGAACAAAGCCGAGTGCAGCTGCCGCAAAACCGACCATCGTATAAACGAATATTCGAGCCAACTGATACATAAAATACGGCAAGTAACGTTTTGAAGGCCCCGCGTTCATAAAGTAACCGGACACCAGAGCGCCACACATGCCCAGACAATGTCCGCTGCCTAAGACACCTGCCATAAAGGCCAAGCCGTAATCAAAGCCGCCCGCAGCAGCAGCCACCTGCTGCATGCCCATATCCATCGTTGAATGATCCATTTTTTAATCCTGTTTTTTACTTAACCGTAATGAATTAACAATAACCGAAACCGAACTTAAGGCCATTGCCGCAGATGCTATCATCGGGTTAAGTTTACCCATAGACGCGACCGGAATGGCAATAACGTTATAAGCAAACGCCCAGAATAAATTTTGCTTAATAATTCTGATGGTATCGGTACTTAACTGAATAGCCCCGGTCACTTTGGTAATATCTCCCTGTACCAGCGTCATATCCGCAGACTCAATCGCTATATCAGTCCCTGTGCCAACAGCAAAACCGACATCGGCCGCAGCCAAGGCAGGTGCATCATTAATTCCGTCACCAATCATGCCGACTTTTTTACCTTCTTTTTGAAACTGGTGAATAATAGCCAGTTTTTGCTCAGGTCTGGCATTGGCAATAACCGTTTCAATGCCGACAATAGCGGCAATATAGTGAGCCGTTTTTTCGGTGTCACCGGTTACCATGAGTGTTTGTATGCCCAGTTTTTTCAAATGCTGTATAGCCTGAATGGCCTGTGGCCTGGGTTTGTCAGCAATGCCGAATACAGCCGCCGCCTTGCCATTGATTGCCATAAATACCGGAGTCTTACCCTGCTCTGAAAAATCACTGGCAGCATTCAACAAGCCGTCAACGAGGATCTTTTTATCCAGTAGCCATGCCTTGTTACCCAGCAACAGCGCTTTACCGTCCACTTCCGCTTCAATACCCCGTCCGGTTTCACTGTAAAAATGCGTGCATTCCTGTAACTCGATAGCTTGTTCTTTAGCATAAGCCACTATCGCCTTTCCCAAAAAATGTTCTGAATTATTTTCTGCGGAAGCGGCCAAGCGGATGAGTTTTTCATCACTCATTCTGGATAATTTAAGTAAATCCGTCACTTTAGGTTTGCCTTCCGTA
>CAIMDR010000136.1 GCA_903839795.1 uncultured Methylococcaceae bacterium
AAGGTTTCAATGTGTGCAGGTGCCGCCAGTGGTTTTGATGTAGACGGAAAAAACCGGCCAAAAGCAACATAAGTCGCTCCTTGATTTTGTGCATCCAGCGCCTGCTCGACAAAGTTATAGCAAGAAACGCCGATGATGGCGTCAGCACCCAAGCGTCTTCTTGCCTGCGCAATAGCGCCGTCTTCTTTGCCGATATGAACACCATCAGCGCCCACTTTAGCAGCCAGCTCAACATCATCGTTAATAATCAGAGGAACTTGATGCTGATGGCAGATTTTAACCAATTCACTGCCCAAAAAAACGGCATCAAGCGGGTTTTTATCACGATACTGCACAATCACTGCGCCGCCTTTAATGGCCGAAATAACATCGTTAATAATGCTATCGCTGGATTTATTCTCCGTTTGAGTAATGGCATAAAGTCCGCGTGTCGGAAATCTCATGTATCTTCCTCCATCCAGAAAAACCGGTTGGGAATAAGCTGACCCCGACCCGGTTGATAAGCGCTGTTTAATGAATTCCAGGTATATTCCTGCGCCTCCATAACCGCTTGAACAGGCTCCAGACCATGCGCCATCAAGGCCGCAATGCTGGTGGCCAAGGTGCAACCGGAACCATGATAACTGGCAGGCAATCGATCCCAAGTATAGGTTTCCCAGCAACGGTTGTCATGAAACAGTTGATTACTGACCGAGGGTGTCGATTCATGGGTGCCGGTAATCAGCACATAGTCACAACCTTGCTCCAGTAATTCCAGTCCGCATTCATCCAACTCGTCATAGCCTGCAAGCCTGCGTGCCTCTTCACTGTTGGGTGTTAAGACGGTAGTGCAGGGCAGTAATAAATCGACAATAGTGGCAATTAATCTATCATTGGATAATTCGGTGCCACCACCCGCCGCCAATACCGGATCAAAAACAACCGGAATGTGCGGATGTTGTTTTAAAATCGCATAGATCGCTATGGCTGTTTCATGATGGCCGATTAAGCCGATTTTAAAAACATTAACGTGCAAATCATTCAATAACGTATTGGCCTGACTGATAATGTTTTCGGGGCTTTGCGGAATCAGCTTTTTTACATTATGGGTATCTTGTTCGGTCAAGGCGGTAACAACACTGGCTGAATGACACTGATGACTCACCAGCGTTTCAATATCAGCCTGTATCCCGGCACCACCGCTGGGGTCATGGCCGGAAAATGAGAGTACAACGGGACGGTTAGAGGACATGGGGCTTCCTTGAAAATAATAACGGATAATGCTTCAAATTTTTTGATTATACATTTTTGAATTGTTCTACACTCTTTTAAATTAAATTGCTTTTTACCAATGCGCTTAATCTGTGTATTATCTGGGCAACTTATTTTTTAGGGTCACCCGTTTTCCGGTTAATGGATTTTCAACATATAAAAGACAGTATTTCTTCCTCGCCTGCATTGGTTCTGGATACAGGTGAGATTGTTAACACATTAAAAGCATTAAACACCTTACGCCATCGGTGTGGCTGTAAGGTTTTATATTCAATCAAGTCCTTGCCTTTAACTTCGGTTCTGGAGCTGGCAAAACCCTTTGTTGACGGTTTTTCGGTCAGTTCTTTGTTTGAAGCGCGGCTGGCTAATGAGATCTTTGCAGGGCAGGGCGGCATTCATTTAACCACCCCCGGGATAAGACCTGATGACTGGGAGGATATGGTGTGTTTACTGACGCATATCAGTTTTAATTCGTTAACCCAGTATCAGCGTTTTGCGGCGACTTGTCCTGTACAAACCTCGGTTGGTTTACGCGTTAATCCCAAGTTGTCTTTTCTTAAGGATGACAGGTTTGATCCTTGTCGACCCTATTCAAAATTGGGCATAGATATAGATGACCTGTGGCAATCGTCTTGTCTTGATCACGTTAAAGGATTGCATATCCATAATGTTTTTTCTGCAACCGACTTGATGCCGTTAATTAAGACGGTGGATAAACTGCGCAGTTATTTTGGTAAAAGCCTGGCTCAACTGGACTGGCTGAATCTGGGCGGTGGTTATTTGTTTAATCAAATTAAAGATCACCGCCCGTTTATTGACTTGGTAAACCAGTTAAAAAAAGACTTTGATCTTGACGTTTATATTGAACCGGGCAAAGCGGTCGTTGGCCATGCCGGTTATTTAGTGACCACGGTTATTGACTGTTTTGTCAGTGACGGCAAAACCATTGTCATACTGGATACTTCGGTTAATCATAATCCGGAAGTGTTTGAATATCAGCGCCAGCCTGACTGTCATGAACACGATCCCAAGGGAAACTACCCGGCTATTTTAGCGGGCAGCACTTGTCTGGCGGGTGATGTGTTTGGGGACTATCGTTTTAATAAACCCCTGGCCGTTGGTGATAAACTGGTTTTTAAAAATGTGGGTGCGTACAGTCTGGTTAAAGCCAACCGCTTTAATGGCTATAATCTACCGGATATTTATGCTTATCAAGACCGGCAAATAAAAAAATTAAAACACTACTCCTATCAGGATTATCGCCAGCAATGGCTGGCAGATTGATAGCAACTAAAATAAGGAAGGTAAACATGCAAGCAATTTTAATGACAGCCGTTGGTGAAGCGGATGTTTTAACCTGGCAGGAACTACAAGAACCTGAAATTTCAACCGCAACAGAACTTAAAGTTAAACTGCAAGCAGCGGGCGTTAATCCGGTCGATACTAAAGTTAGACGTCATGGCGTGTTTTATGACCAACCCTTGCCTGCGGTATTGGGGTGTGATAGTGCCGGTATTGTTGTCGAAATTGGCACCGGTGTCAGTCAATTTAAGGTCGGCGATCAGGTTTGGTTTTGTAATGGCGGACTGGGTCGCGAACAAGGTAACTACGCGGAATATACCGTGCTTGATGAACGCTGGGTTAGTTTGAGTCCCAAGACCTTTTCATTTATTGAAGCGGCTGCCGCGCCCTTGGTATTGATTACTGCGTGGGGCGCTTTGTTTGATAGAGGCGGTTTGCAGGCCGGACAAACGGTGTTGATTCATGCGGGAGCAGGCGGTGTTGGGCATGTGGCGATACAATTGGCTAAACTAAAAGGAGCCCGAGTCATTGCTACGGTAAGTTCTGCACAAAAAGCGGACTTTGTAAAAAGCTTGGGCGCTGATGAAGCCGTTATTTATACGCCAAACGGTTTTGCCGATTCAGTCAACGCACTTACCGACGGCAAAGGGGCTGATCTGGTTTTTGAGACGGTAGGCGCTGAGGTATTTAAGGAAAGTATTGCTGCGACGGCTCATTTTGGACGCTTGATAACTTTGCTGGATCCGGGTGAATTGAACCTG
>CAIMDR010000137.1 GCA_903839795.1 uncultured Methylococcaceae bacterium
CAAGGTGGCCATCGACTCATCCCATTGTTTGCGCGGCGGGTGTGGGTAAATAGTCTCGGTGGCCAGCAGTTTTCCGGTAGGATCAACAATGGCAACCTTAACACCGGTGCGTATGCCGGGGTCCAGTCCCATTGTGGCTTTGGGGCCTGCCGGAGCAGCCAATAGCAAATCCCGTAAATTACTGGCAAAAACACGAATCGCTTCCAGTTCTGCCGCCTCGCGCAACCTGAGTTTTAAGTCCAGATCAATGCGGGTGAACAACTTGATTTTCCAGGCAAGACGAGCAGTTTCTGCCAGCCAGGCTTCAGCCGGTTTTGCAACATCCTTAATAGCAAGATGTCGAGCCACAAACTGGGCGCAAAGCAGATGCTCTTCTTTGTCCTCTGCGCCGGGTTTGAGCGTTAACGACAATAAGTCTTCATTACGTCCCCGAAACAGTGCCAATGCGCGGTGTGACGGAATTTTTTTGATGGCCTCCTGATAATCGAAATAATCCTTAAATTTTTCGGCAATCTGTTCTTTTCCGATAACAACGGTCGCGTGAATAAGTCCTTTTTGCCAGACCCGTTCGCGCAGTTCAGCCAGTAATTCAGCATCCTCAGAAATTCGTTCCATGATAATTTGCCTCGCACCCTCCAAGGCGGCAGCAGTATCGGCTACACCTTTTTCTGCGTCAATATAGTTAGCGGCGACTTGCTCAGGCATTAAGCTGCGGTCATTCAACAGGGCATCAGCCAGTGGCTCAAGTCCTGCTTCACGGGCAATCTGCGCTTTGGTGCGCCGTTTGGGTTTGTAAGGTAAATACAAATCTTCCAGCAGGGTTTTGGTGTCAGCCTCGATAATGGCTTTTTCCAGATCAGGTGTCAGTTTGTCTTGCGAAATAATGCTATCTAAAATGGTTTTTCGACGGTCGTTGAGTTCGCGTAAATAACGTAAACGTTCTTCCAGTTGCCTTAATTGAGTGTCATCCAGTCCACCGGTCACTTCTTTTCGGTAACGGGAAATAAAGGGAACCGTAGCGCCTTCATCCAATAACGCTACCGCTGCGCTGACTTGTTTTATATTAACAGATAATTCTTCGGCAATACGCTGGATTACGTCCATTTTTTAACTTCTTGTACAGGTTTAAATGGGGTTATTGTAACAGCTGGATGCCGGTTTTTTATAATTCTTGAGCCATCTCAGGTTATTAACTTTAGTCTGGACAAAAGATGTCAGGTAAGTCTATTGTTAAACGGGTAACATTAATCGCCTTTCATAACGGAACCCGGATTAAAAAAGAAATCATAACGACTCACTTTTTAAAAAATAGAACACGGATGACACGGATTTAACTGATAAGCACGGATAAAAGAAGCCTCTTCATAATACTGTGATGATCATGGCGAACCTGCTCCAAACAGTAAAGTATTATTTATTTATGGTTACCGGGGTTAATGATAGAGTCGAAAGACTTGAGCGCAACTCCGAGTCCAATTCTCCGCGCGGTCAAATCAATGCAGCTCTAACGAGTAAGATGTTAAGCACTTCTCATGGGAATAACAAGCCGCAGATAAATCCCCCCTCTTAACTATTGGGGAGAGCAATGGTATATTGTTATTGTGATCAGGAGTACAAACTTGCGTTGGGCTGGGCTTGACACCAGTCGTCACCTTAACCCAGACCGTCTTCTTGACGAGTCTGGGTTTATGTTTTTCATAGGTCGAAATCCGA
>CAIMDR010000138.1 GCA_903839795.1 uncultured Methylococcaceae bacterium
CTGCTCCCAAAGCAGGCGCGCTACCAAACTGCGCTACATCCCGATGACTCTTTAAGAATGATTGGTTGAATTTTCAAATCACCCTTAAGGAGCTGGCTATTATGACGATGCATGTTGATGTCGTCAATTTTTATTTTCACTAAAAGTGAAAATTACTTACAATTTGGTTTTAACCAGTTGATAAGTTTCTTCTACTACACCTTCATAATTTTTTAAAATCGTTTCTAATTCAAGCAGTTTGGCTTCGGCAAAGGACCTGTCTTTAAGGCTGCCGGTATTAATATAAACATTGAGTGCGGCACTTTTTAAGCCGCTGTAGCCGGCCATGACCGCAGCGCCGGCATCACTGATAACACCCAGACTGCCTTTATTTGCAGCGCAACGACTTAAGTCAATGGCTTCTGCGCAGGCGCGTGCACAATCCAAGGGAACTTGTGTCGCTGCTTTTAATATGGCTTGTATGACCTCAGTACGCGCTACTTTTTCTTCGTCGGTTTCTTTAGGTAAGCTATAAGCCGTCATTAAGCGATTAAATACCTCTACATCTGCTTTAATCAAGCCGGTCAGTTTTTCACGTAACGCTTCTGATTTTTGCAGCAAGGCTTGCATTTCAACTTCAACCTCAGCGTATTGGGGCTTGCCAATGGTCAAATTACAGACCATGCTGATTAATGCGGCAGACTGCGCACCCATGAGTGCAGAGACACTACCACCGCCGGGTGTGGCTGACTTGCTGGCTAATTCGTCAAGGAAGAATTGAATGGATTGGTCTTTTATTTCACTCATCAGGTAATTTTTTATTATTTATTGCGGGTGGGATATAGTTATTGTAGTCGTTGGATTAGCAAGTATTCACTTCCCCCTTTTTTCAAGGAGGGGGGTATTGAATAATGACTACTTGCTTTTTCAGGTATGGCTAATAGTTAAAAACTATTCACGCCGCCAACTGGTGGTGCCATTAGGGGCGTCTTCCAAAATGACGTGGTGTGCTTTTAAGTCATCGCGAATTTTATCAGCCAACGCCCAGTTTTTAGCTTTTTTAGCATCCAGACGGGCTTGTATTTGCTGGTCAATAACAGTATCTGTTTGTTCTTCGCTGTTATCAACGCCACTCTTTAAAAAACCTTCCGGATTATCTTGCAACAGACCTAACAAGCTACCTAGTTGTTTTAAGGTGGACGCCAACAAGTGAGTTTTTTCCTGAGCGGTTTCTTTGGCTTTATTTAGATATCTAGCCAAATCAAATAATACAGACACAGCGACAGGCGTATTAAAATCATCATTCATCGCCTGTTCAAATCGGGTTTTATAATCGACATCTATAATGGCATCTGCGCTGTCACAACCACGCAAGGCGGTATAAAGCCTTGTTAAGGCGACACCTGCATCATTCAGTTGCTCATCTGAATAATTCAAGGGGCTACGGTAATGACTGGAGAGAATAAAAAAGCGGATTATTTCAGGTTTATATTGTTTCAGTACTTCACGCACGGTAAAAAAATTACCCAGCGACTTGGACATTTTTTCTTCATTAATTCGCACAAATCCATTGTGCATCCAAAAATTAACAAATTGTTCGCCGGTCGCACCTTCTGACTGGGCAATTTCATTTTCATGATGGGGAAATTGTAAATCCATGCCGCCACCATGAATGTCAAAATGATTGCCCAGGCAGCAAGTCGACATGGCTGAGCATTCAATATGCCAACCGGGACGACCTAATCCCCAAGGCGATTGCCATGCCGGTTCGTTGGCTTTGGCCATTTTCCATAAGACAAAATCCATGGGATTATGCTTTGCCAGGTCAATATCAACGCGTTCACCCGCTTGTAAGTCGTTTAAATTTTTGCCTGATAATTGTCCGTAATTTTTAAATTTTGTGACGGCGTAAAACACATCACCATTGCCGCCGACATAAGCCAAGCCCTTAGCGATTAATGTCTCAATCATGGTGATGATATCGGGAATAGATTGTGTCGCCTTGGGTTCCGCATCGGGTGGCAATACTGAAAGCGCTTGCTCATCTTCATGCATGGCGTTAATAAAACGCTCGGTCAACTCGCCAAAAGCTTCGCCGTTGTCGTTGGCACGCTGAATAATTTTGTCATCAATATCGGTAATATTTCTTACGTAGGTCAAGTCATAACCCGAATAGCGAAAATAACGCGCGACCGTATCAAACACCACCATTACACGGGCATGGCCGATATGACAATAATCATAAACGGTCATGCCGCAAACATACATGCCGATTTTACCTGCTACTCGCGGCTTGAATAATTCTTTTTTTCGGGTCAGGGTGTTATATATTTTTAACATAAATTTATAAGTTATACCGTTAGGCAAAGTCTGCATACAGCGCCTATTTTATAACAAATGGGCAGCCGATTGTGAGAACGCCAGGCAACAAAAATAGTACAATCTACCAAGCGCCTACTTCTCTTTCAAGATAAAAACACATAAAATCTATTTTTTGCATCACCCGTAAGGAAAAATAAATGCGTACAATCATTCTTTTTATGATGCTGTCTTTAACCTCAACACTTTCATTTTCAACGGAAAAAATTATGTCAGATACACAAACAAAAGTTAAATTAACCACCACGCTCGGTGAAGTTATTATTCAGCTAAATACTGAAAAAGCACCGGTTTCGTCGGCAAATTTTTTAACCTATGTTAACGAAGGGTTTTACAACGGTACTATTTTTCACCGGATTATTCCCGATTTTATGGCGCAAGGGGGCGGCTTTGATACCAGCTTTAGTCAAAAAGCGGTTCATGCACCTATCAAAAATGAAGCCAACAATGGTCTAAAAAACACGCGCGGCACCTTGGCGATGGCTAGAACCAACGATCCTGATTCTGCTACTGCGCAATTTTTTATCAATTACAAAGACAATTCGTTTTTAAATCACACCAGCCAAACATCAAGTGGCTGGGGTTATGCTGTATTTGGCGAAGTGATTGAAGGCATGGATGTGGTTGATGCCATGGCTAAACAAGCGACCAGCAACCGTGGCGGGCATCAGGATGTACCCAAGACAGACATCATTATTGAAAAAGCAGAAGTTGTAAAATAAGGGGCAAGGTTAGGCGCAAGGTCAAAGGTAAAAAACCACCACTTTCACCTTGGTAAGTATTCACCTCCCACTTTGAAAAAGGGGGATTGAGGGGGATTTATCTAATAAAATCTCCCCTAACCCCTCTTTATTAAAGCGGGAGACTGAATAATTATATATAGTTAGCTATGCGCCTGTTTTGCGCCTTGCTCTCGATTAAAATAACTTGATCATAACTTCCGTAAACATGACCGCGCGGCGTATATCTGTTAAAATCACACGGTTTTTTGCGGTCTGTTTTAGCTTTTTATCAGGCCTCAAGCTGTCTAATTTAACTTATTTAAGGGCTTCCGTTAAGTGTTAGTTTTAATATGAATGCATTATCTATTCGTAACCTTCGAAAAACCTACAATAATGGCTTTGAGGCCTTAAAAGGTATCAATCTTAATGTTGAAGAAGGTGATTTTTTTGCCTTGCTGGGGCCTAATGGTGCCGGTAAATCAACAGCAATCGGTATTATCAGTTCACTGGTTAATGAGTCGAGTGGTTCAGTCAGTATTTTTGGTCATGATTTAAAAACCGATCGTGCACGTGCTAAAAGTTGCTTGGGACTGGTGCCGCAAGAGGTTAATTTTAATCAATTTGATACTGTCAAAAGCATTGTCATTAATCAGGCCGGTTATTACGGACTGCCCCGTAAACTTGCACTGCAAAGAACCGAATATTGTCTTAAGCAGATGGATTTGTGGGATAAGCGTGACACGGTTTCCAGGCGTTTATCGGGCGGGATGAAGCGCAGGGTCATGATTGCCCGTGCCATGGTTCACGCGCCCAAGTTGTTGATTCTTGACGAACCAACGGCGGGTGTTGATATAGAAATTCGCAGAGCCATGTGGAAAATGATGGAAACGGTTAATCAACAGGGTACGACTATCCTATTTTAACCACGCACTATCTGGAAGAAGCTGAAAGTCTGTGTCGCAATATCGCCATCATTGATCAGGGGTTGATCGTCGAAAACTCGGACATGGCCAGTTTACTGGCAAGGCTGCATGTCGATCATTTTGTTCTGGATCTCGCAGAGTCTTTGAGTCAAGTGCCGGTGCTTGCAGGTTATCAGATTGAAAGGGTAACCGATAAAGTGCTTAACGTGGCCGTGCCCAAAGAAATGGGTCTCAATCAATTGTTTAGTCAGTTAAGTGCACTTAATATCAAAGTGATTAGCCTAAAAAACAAGAGTAATCGCTTGGAACAATTATTCATGGATTTAGTAGAATCAAAACCCGCAGGGACTGAATAATGAATTATTCCATTGCCTTAAAAACGCTGATAACCAAAGAAGTTTTTCGGTTTATCCGTATCTGGCCGCAAACATTATTGCCCCCAGCGATTACTACCGCCCTGTATTTTTTAATTTTTGGCAAGTTGATTGGTGACCGCATTGGTACTATTAATGGTGCAAGCTACATGGATTATATTGTTCCGGGTATTATTCTGATGTCGGTTATCAGTCATTCTTATGCCAATGTGGTTTCGTCGTTTTATTCAACCAAGTTTCAGCGTAATATTGAAGAATTGCTGGTTGCGCCCGTACCCAATTGGGTGATTTTGGGTGGCTACGTCAGTGGCGGTATTATTCGCGGCTTATTGGTTGGTTTGGTGGTGGCGTTAATCTCGCTTTTATTTGCAGATATTGCCGTTAAAAATGTGCTGATTACTTTATCCATTGTGTTATTGACTGCTACTGTCTTTGCTTTGGCCGGCTTTATCAATGCGGTGCTTGCAGAAAGCTTTGATGATATTTCCATTATTCCCAACTTTGTATTAACGCCATTAAGTTATCTGGGGGGCGTTTTTTATTCAGTCGAGATGCTTCCCGGTATTTGGCAAACGATTTCCAAGGGCAATCCCATTTTGTATATGATTAATGCTTTTAGATACGGATTGATAGGCGTAACGGATGTTAATATCCAGTTAGCCTATCTAATTACCGGTGGATTTATCGGGGTTTTGACGTTGTTTAGCTTGTTTTTACTGCATAAAGGCATTGGTATTAAAAATTAATGGGGCGATGGCTTTTGGGGTTAAGCTAATTTTTTCAGACAAATGCTTTGCAAATCGTTATCATAAGCCGTTTTTTACTAACCCAATAAGGTTTTACTATGCAAGTTGCTGACAATACGGCTGTTTCTATTCACTACACTCTGACTAATGATGAAGGCGAAGTGCTTGATAGTTCAATAGGTGATGAGGCGTTGGTTTTTCTACAGGGCAGTGGCAATATTATTTCCGGTCTGGAAAAAGCGATGGTTGGCAAAGTTACCGGCGACAAGTTTAATGTGCGCATTGAAGCTGAAGAAGCTTATGGCGAACTGATGGAAGATATGATTCAGGTTATTTCACGCGATATGTTTGAAGGTGTCGATGAAATTGAAGTCGGTATGCAGTTTCATGCCGATGTCAGTTTCGGTAGCGGCGTCGTCACCGTGGTGAGTATTGACGATGAAAATGTGACTATTGACGGTAATCATCCGTTAGCCGGCGTTGCCTTAACCTTTGATGTCGAAGTGATTGATGTGAGAGCCGCTACTGAAGAAGAAGCGGCTCATGGTCATATCCATGGTGCGGGTTGCCACCATTAATTCTTTAAAATAAATCCGTCCACGAAAAGCACGAAAAGCACGAAAAAATTAAAAGTTTTATCCTGATTGTAACGGATTATGGGGGCAAGTTAAATATGACATGTGATTGATTTTGTTAGATACCATATACTTGGTTACAACTAAAATCATGGTGTGTCTCATGAAAACGAATTTACGCGAAAAATGCTCC
>CAIMDR010000139.1 GCA_903839795.1 uncultured Methylococcaceae bacterium
GGTCATCATCCGGTCATCATGGGTGCTTATCCCTTGCCTACGCTGTATTTGTGCGGTCATCATGGCATTGATGGTTAAGTGTTTCTTTTGCCCTTCCATCCCTTGCCTGATCAACTGTTGGCTGTTTCTTTTGAGTTTCTTTTGATCATTGCCAATGCTGCCCACGACATACAATAACGCTTTGATTGTAAACAGTTCGATTGCCCACCGGTGCTGTTCACGACATACAACAACACCTTGATTATAAACAATTCACTTGTTCACGGATGATTACCTTGCCAGCGTCTACAATGCACCTACATCGACCGCCTACGCTGAATTGATGCGTCTACAATGGCATTGTCCACTGACATTAAAAAAGCGGCTTTGGGTGCGAACCAAGATGCGAACCTGAGTAGTGCGAACCGACCACCGCCACTATTTACCACTACTTTAGCGGTGTAACCCTTAGTGTTGATAGTGAATGACCATATAGAGCAGGTGTGCATTATGGTTTTGCCTGCGTACCGGCTTGCGTACCTCTGTTTTGCGTACCTCGCTATTACATCGCTATTTTTGCGCGTAAATAGTGCGCCAACTTCTGCTCCATGCTTTACGCTGTGCGGTTTCAGGTGCGCCGACCTTGCGCGAAACTATGCAACAAACAGGCAACTTTACCCGTCCCAGCTTACAGCGTAGACCGCACGACCAATGGCTTAAGGTGTCCCACGGTATGCAACTAATCAGGTAACTTTATGTATTCCAGATTACAGCGTAAGGCACGCTACCAATGGCTTAGGGTGCTTACCTATGGGGAACTAAACTTTATACCCTCACCCTAACCTCACCGTTGCTTTACCCTACCCGTAACCTCCCCGTTGATTTATACCCTTACCGTTATCTTACCGTCTTTTACATCGCCGTAAACTCGCCGTTGCCAACTCGTAAACCTTGGGTTTTATCGGCACTTTAACGGCACTTTGTCGAAAGCATCGTTGTTTGTACCGGCGGCTTTGGTGGTTCGGGTTGCTCGTTCCGTTTCTTCTGTTGAGCTAACCAGTATGATTGATAATTATCCATGGTTTAATCCTTGTCTTGATTGTAGGGTATCGAAAATTTCAGGTTTGCATAACGACCTGAGCCGCTGCCAAAAGGTTTGCGTTCGGCAATGTTCCGGTAGAGCGTCATACAGCTCGATCACCGCCAAAAGGTATCCACTTTAAATCCCCGGGTAAAACGTGGTATGTAAAAAATAAAATACTTTAAAATTAACTACTTAATTATTGCTAGCATTCAATTTACCCGGCTTTTTAAAGTAGATACGCCAAAAGGTTTGCGGCTGTTTCGTCATCATCATCAGTCATCATAATCACCATTACTTATCCATTACTTTATTGGTTACGTGGCTTCGGTTTGGCACTTTTACCGCTATTTACCGCTATTAAATAGGACGCGCGGCTTTTCGCTGCTCGTCATTCGGTGCGATCAAGTTAGCGGGTTTTGGCTACCTTCAAAAAATACCGGCATCCACGCGCGGGGAGTAACCTCCGCCAATGGCGTAAGTTGGATAACGCCCACCATCACCAATACGCGCGGGGAGTGAATGACTCGGCGCGGTTTTCCGCTCAGTCTGGTTAAAAATCAATCTCGTCATTGAATGGCCTTGAGTTGTCGCCAGATTTCCCAGCGGCTTCGGTTGCCGGTTTCCGTTTCTTTATATCCCAAGGTGATAGTGAACTACTCGCTGTTACTGATAGCCCATGTTTTAAAACACCTGTGGCCTTGTCGTTCCACTCGGATGGTTTCAGGCTACCAACTACTGCCAATGGATCTCCTTTCTGCATACGCGCTATTTTTTCGGCTGTGTCGCTGAAAGCGATACCCGACACGACCACCGGTTTTTCTTCCCCTACCGATACCGATAAAAGAAATTGAGCGTAAGGGTTGCCGGTTTTGCCTGTCTTGAGCTGCGGGGTTTGAATTAATTTACCGCTTATGAGTGCATCTATCATGGTTGATTATTCCTGTTTGGGTGTGGTGTTCTGATCACGGAAAAACTTGTCTGTGAAAAAGGTTGTAAACAAAACAGCATAACAGCATTAATCGCCTGTAAGCCGCGCCGTTACTGGGTTTTAGGCGTGCTGTTTTGATGCTGTTTTGATGCTGTTTTGTGCTAATGTGCCTTATAACAGCATGATTGTTTTTTAATCCGGTGTAGTTTCATGCTGTTTTGATGCTGTTTTAATGCTGTTTTAAACACCATAACAGCATGATTTAAATGCCTGTTAGCCCAGTAAATACGGGATTATTTTGTAATTAATGCTGTTATGCTGTTTCATTCGTAACCTTTTCCTAGAAAGTTTTTTTCCAGAAACGTCCCAGCTGATTTTTTTGTTTTTTCAAAGCCTAATACTTCCATTCTTATTGCAAAATTATTCCGGCCTAATGGGTGCTTATGTCCGGCATCCTGACAAAATACTTTATATTCTGCGTAAGCCTCGACAAGCGTTTTATAATAAATTGAGCCTTTCATGGTTTCCAGAAAGTCGGCTTCGTACATCGCTACGGTGTCAGACTCTTTTATAAACTTCTGTTTAAACGCTTCACACTCGGATGATATAAAAATATTACGGCTTTTAATAACCTGCTCCGCACCTTTAATAATCCAATTCAATACACCAGGTCGATCAAGTAGAATCTTTGTGTGCAAGTCCCTGTCTTGCTCCTCGTCTGGAATGGTTTTGTTAAAAGGAATAACCACGATGCGCCTATAAAATCCGTGGGTATGCTCAATATTTGCAGAATCCATCTTGTTGACGTTAAAAATTAGCTTGGCATAATCCGTCATCAAAAAAGGTTCACGATAGGGCAGGCGTGCTTCTATGGGTTCGCCACTTGCCAGCGTCTTAAACATGCCTGCATCAATCTTGGTTAGCCTTATATCCGTGCCATAATTAACGATCTTGTCTTTAATCATGGCTCGGTGATAGCCCTTGTCGTCTGTTAAGGACTCCAGCGAGTAATTGCTTATATTGTCCGTACCCAACACGCCGTTAAGGACTTCAAAAAATACCGATTTTCCGTTGGCTCCGGTGCCAAACATGAAAAACACCTTTTCCATCTTCAGACCTTTAATGAATAAATACCCAGCTACTTGTTGCAAGGTGCGCTGGGTGTCTTTATCGGGTAACACGCAATCCAGATAAGCCAGGAACACGGCATTTATAGCTGTGGGGTTATAGGCAAAATCTAATTGATGGGTTAGAAAGTCCCGATAATCAAAGTCTTTCATTTTCATGCCTGACTCGCTCAGAACTAGTGAGCCATTTTTAAGATTGATAATTGATTGTTTGGTGTAGTTGCGTTCGGCAAAAAAACCATCTTGCACCGATTGCTGAAAGAGCTTGTCCACAAAAGTGGAATCTCGACACTCGATCTCGATATAACTCATTTTAATAGCGGCATCCTTGAGCAACTGCTTAACCTCTGAATCATCCAAGGCTACCCAGAACGCACCATTAAAAATATAAAAGAACCCTGCATCATGGATGATGTGCCAATTATGTTTTTGAGCAACCTTAATCAGGGTGTCAACAATGGCAACTTTAATATGTTTTTGCGCCGGTGGTTTGCCTTCACTGTCACTCGTCCAACCTAAAGACTCACAAACAGCCTTTAAATTGACGGCTTCAGTGTTAGCCAACAAAGCCGCTATTGCTGAAATTTTGGCTTGTTGCGGGGTTTTTACTTCGGATATAACGGCATCAATCATATTATTAAGAACTGTTTTTGGTGGTAGTTTGGTCATACAAGCACCTCCCCATTCAATGAGTCGTTAAAGTCCTGTCCTTCGGTGTCGGGTAAGATGTATTTTCCATTGATAGCAAGTGCGGCGGCTCTCGCTGCAATCTGCCCCACTCCGGATGCGTCATTGTCACCACAAATTATGATTTCATTGGTTTGGTGATGCTTGCGGGTCTGAATTGCCACGGCGGTTAAGTTTCCGGCGCTAAAGGCTACGATGGTAAAGTGTCCGGTAGCTTCAAACAGACTTGCACCGGTTGCCCAACCTTCACAAATTAAAATAGTATCGTTTCGGGTTAAGTCGATAGCATCGCCAATAAAACAACATGCGCCTTGTGCCTTACCGCCTTTCATCATTTTCTTACTGCCATCAGCATTAATAAATTGAAGGCTTACCAGTAGGCCGGTTTCATCATAAAGCGGAACGACTAAAGAACCTCGATAGCATCTAACGTTGTGCGCCTTTACCTGCTTGTTAATGAGATATTGATGGTTAGTGATGGATGTTGACCGGCTCCAGATATACGCCGCTTTCTGAATGGCTGTTTCATGGCGTGCTTTTTCTTCTGCTTGTCGTATCTTTTTTTGACGGTGGCACTCAATGGCAAAGTCCTTTTTTTCGGCATCCGTTAGCTTTCTACCCTCCATTTTCCAGCGTTCCTTGATTCCCAGCTTCCAGTCACCAAACGCACCGGCGGCAATTCCATCAATATGCAAACTGTACCAACCGGTTAACTGACCTTTATCATTTTTAAAGCGGTGTAGGTGTCCATCAGCAATAATTACATCAGGCGGGGTTATGCCAGCATCACGCATGGCATTTTTAAAGGACTCTATAATATTGTTCATTTTGGCTATCCTTGCCGGTATGCAATAACACCACCATAAGCTATAATTGCTTTGGGTTGTGGTGATGTTGTTGCAGAAAAACCGGCTAAATTCGTGAGAAGGTTTAGTCGGTTTTTTTATGCCTGAAGGTTTTGTTTTTCCTGCTTAACTTCTGCGATCTCTTTCAAAATAGCGGCATCACTAAAGGCATTAACAATGCTGTTAACGTCCTCGATCTCTCGAATGGCGGCCATAATCACGTTATATATAATTCCATCGTTAGAGCGATAATCTCCCCCCTCTATGAATTGAC
>CAIMDR010000140.1 GCA_903839795.1 uncultured Methylococcaceae bacterium
TAAGGATGAGATAAGACGATCAGAAGCCTCGCAGCGCAGAAAAGAGGAAGCTGAAAAGAAGAGGATACAAAGCGAGGCAACCCCCGCTAATTATGACGATGATGATTTGTTTTTCACTAAATCTTCTGGAAACATTAATAATATTCTGAATGCTTATGATGACCTGATAGAAGATTCAATCATTGCACCACCCAAACCTACCCCCGGTATGTTTTATGGATTTGCTGGAAAAATAGGCAGGATAGCGGCGCATAATACAGATATTAACCCAGTGGCAGCGGCGGCGGTTTTTTTGTCATTTTTTGGCGCTTGTGTTGGCCGTGATACTTTTTTTTCATTTGGTAATGAACGACACCACGCCCGAATATTTACCGCACATGTAGGCCGAACAGCAATAGGCAGAAAAGGTTCTTCACAACATTTAGTTTTAAAAGTTGCCGAGCAGATAGACGCGAGAGAACCTAATTTATTATGTCCTATCCATAGTGGCGGCTTATCGACTAAAGAGGGACTAGCGAAACATTTGCATGATGGTTATGGAGAAATTGCAGCAATAAAAGATAAGCGGTTGTGGGTTAAAGAGGATGAATTCTTTAGCGTCTTAAAAAAAATAAAACAGCCTGAAAGTACACTAGATTTAGGGCTATGCTGTTTATGGGATGGCCGATCAATTAGCCCTATGGCATTAAGTAACAAAATCAGTGTTAAAGAGCCTCACGTTGGGATTCATGCAAATATAACAGACTTTCAGATTAAATCAGGGTTAACAATTTATGAAGCGCAGAGCGGGTTAGCAAATAGATTTATTTTTATATGGGCAGAAAAAACATGCTCAATGGCAAGGCCACAAACCACGGATAGTCATATTGTTGATAGCTTGGCAGATGAGCTAATCGAAATTGTAAAATTTGCTAAAGGGGGATATCCAGAATCAAAAGATAATATTGAGATGCATTTTAGTGATGCAGCTTGGGACTATTGGGAGAGCATTTATAGTCAATTAGATAGCATTACAAACA
Organism: uncultured Methylococcaceae bacterium; assembly: GCA_903839795.1. Classification (GTDB taxonomy): domain Bacteria; phylum Pseudomonadota; class Gammaproteobacteria; order Methylococcales; family Methylomonadaceae; genus Methylobacter_C. The sequence continues at coordinate 1,020 of CAIMDR010000140.1, forward strand.
ATCCGTTTATAGATGGATTGTTACAGAGAAAACCGGTTCAAACACTAAGATTTTCTATGTTGTTTGCACTGGCAGATAAAACCCATGTTATTGAGCCGCGTCATTTAGAAGCAGCATTGGCATGGATGAATTACTATATTGATAGTGTTAAATTTATATTTCAAGATAAGGCGGGAAACCCTAAACAAGTGGAAATTAGAAATAACGCCGAAAAAATAATCAATTTTTTAAGCTTAAGGCCGGACGGTTCAACCACGACAGAGTTAAATAATGACTGTTTTAATAAAAATAGTAGCGGCTCAGAAATTAGCAAGGCGTTAATGTTTTTATTGTCAGAATGCCCACCCCGTATAAGGCAAATAAAGGACGATTCAAGAGGCAAAAGAGGGCCGAAAAGAACCACTTATAAATTGATGTCAAGTACGGATAAAACGGACTATTTCACAGGCCACGCCACACAAGGGCTAGAGGGTGTTTTAGGGGGTACGGACTATTTACGGACTAATTCAAACTTAGAGGGTAGTAATTTAATTAGTCCGTTAATAGTCCGTACCCCTAAAAGTGCCTCAAACCCAGATACGGCGGGGGCTGTAAATAGTCCGTTTAATCCGTACCTAGGCGAAAATTTAGAGGATGAAAAAAAAGCAAAAACGCCCCCTAAAAAAGCCGCGAAACCACGCACCCCAAAAGGTAAAATTTAACCAGCTAAAAACCCACGGCAATCTAAAAAACACCCTGTTTTAAGATTGCCTTTTTATTGGCTCTTATCCTATCAGGCGGAATATATGAGATTTGACGCGATTTATTTTATAGACCTTTGCAAACAGTCAGGATTATTTTTATCAAGGCGTGGCAGCGTGCTTTATTATGAGTTTAAGCATGATGATATTGAAGATATGGAGGTATTTATAACGGCGTTACGGTTACATAAAACCGAGCTTTTACCACTATTCCCTGATGTCCGAAATTTTAAACAATTGGATATTTTGTATCTATTTTAAATTTCCGGGTAATCGCCAAAACTAACAGAAAAATATTGACATAACCCAACAAAAAACGCACTCTTTCCGCACTTTGAAAGTTCAAGACCTACAGGCTGAAATAA
>CAIMDR010000141.1 GCA_903839795.1 uncultured Methylococcaceae bacterium
CGCAGGTGCCGCTTTCTGGACTGTTATTGACAATCATAAAGCCACTTACTTCTGTGGTCATGAGCATACTTATAAAGTATCAAAACTCAATGGCTTAACTAATTCTTACCAAGTCATCGTGGGTGCAGGCGGTTCTCCGTTTGAATCTTCAATAGCTACTTCTGTTGTTAATGACCGTATGTATTCATGGGCTACTGTAAAAGTTTTCCAAAGCGGTGCTGTGCAAATGGACACTTGGGGCTTTGACCCTACCATGACTAATCCGGTTGTAAAATTGGAAACAGTTACCTTGCCACATCAATAAGTTTTTTCTAAAAAGGACATTGACATGAAAAAATTAACAAGCTCTTTAGGATTGGTCGCCTTATTAGCGCTTATCCTGAGCAATCAGGTAAAGGCTGACATCATAGTAAACACAGGTACACCAGATCAAACTGGCTCACCTATAGGGCTTGCCGATTGGTCATGGCTGGCTGCCGAGTTTACCACGACGCAAACCTGGCAAATCACTAGCCTTAAAGGCTTTATTAACGCTGACACCTCAAATCAGGCTAATGCAACTTATACCGTTGCGATCTACGATAACGCCAGTAACAATCGTCCTGACACCACTAGCGAACGGTTTACACAACAAGCAACCTTTGGCAATGATGGCTGGAATGGTCTGCAAGGGCTAAATGTTACACTTAATGCCGGTACTTATTGGTTGGCATTTGAAGTTCGAGCGGATGAAACTTTACAGGGATTAATGCCGGTTTCTGCGCCTAATCCGTTACAAACCGCATCCAATGACGCAACCGGTAACGCGGGTTATATTCCAACAACTGGCGCTAACTACCACTTTGGCGTACAAATCAGTGCTGTACCCGTACCGCCCTCGTTGTTATTGTTTGCTTCCGGCTTATTGGCAATGGGTGGACGTCGTTTAATTAAGCGCCAGTCAATCTAACGTTAGTCAAGTAAAGTAATTTGCACCGCCTGTTTTTTAACAGGCGGTGTTTTATTAACCCTGCATTTTTAGGGTAACAGTCAATAAATTATCAACATGAGATGATAGCATCTCACTCCTCGCGGGCTTGGCCTGCTCAAAGCACCACCATTCAAATCAGCTCCAGCACGGCAAAGTCACTCGGTAAAAATAACAGCGTCATTTTTATAAAGCGGGTTTTAACGTTATCAGGTTTATAATATCTCACCTTGTCAGGCTTAAAGTGGCTTATTGCCAGTGCATTTAATCAACCTTGCTCACTATTTCCAGCACTCGTCCTATAAATTTTCAGATAAATAATTTCGATGATAACGGATACCATCCCTTGGGGGGATGTTATCCGTGTGGATTCAAAACGTCGCGAAATGGAAGTTTAATTTCTAAAAGACTATATCAATCGCTATCAACACGAATTCTGGCAACAAACATTTTACCCATTCATAAACGTATCCAAAATAATCCAAAATGTATTTTCTAAAAAAACTCGGCATTACCACCCTAAGCGCCCTTATTACCGCCGGTGTTGCACAGGCAGCGGAACCCGGCCCAAACGATTGGTTTAACGCAGGACGACAAACGGTTATCGACGCCCAACAGTTGCACCCAAACTCAAAGCGGGCAAAGAATGTCATTTTGTTTGTCGGTGACGGCATGGGCATTTCCACCATTACTGCTTCACGGATTTACGATGGCCAACAAAAAGGCGGGCACGGTGAAGAAAATTCTTTAAGCTTTGAAAAACTGCCTTATCTGGCATTGTCCAAAACTTACAGCGTTGATGAACAAACCGCTGACTCCGCACCCACTATGACGGCCATGGTAACCGGCGTTAAAACCATTGGTCACTCAATCTCCGTCAATCAATTGGTGGCCCATAGCGAACCGAACGCTGAAAAGGTCAATGCCAACAAACTCGCTACCATTCTCGAACAAGCCAAGCAATACGGTTTGTCGACCGGCGTCGTTTCCACCGCACGTATCACCCATGCAACCCCGGCCGCAACCTATGCCCACACGGCAAATCGCGACTGGGAAGGCGATTCTGATTTACCGGACGGCGCCACGGTTGCTGATATTGCCACACAACTGGTTGATTTCAATATCGACGGCGGCATTGATGTTGCCTTAGGCGGAGGAAGAACGCGTTTTATTCCCAAGTCGGCAACAGATCCAGAATACGGCGTCGCCGGTAAACGTAAAGACGGACGCGACCTCACCGCAGACTGGTTAAGCAAACACAGCAATGCGCGCTATGTCTGGAATAAAGCGCAATTTGATGCGATAGACCCTAAAACCAC
>CAIMDR010000142.1 GCA_903839795.1 uncultured Methylococcaceae bacterium
AGGGATTTGTACAAGGAAGGCATTGACAGGGTTCGTGTAGACTCCAAAGAAACCTATCATCGACTGCTTGAATTTGCCGAAGTTTTTGTACCCGAAATCGTACCGGTTATCGAACATTATTCGGGTGAATGTCCCGTATTTGATATTTACAGTGTTGAAGATGAAATTAAAAAAGCCCTGGAGCGTAAAGTTAAATTAAAGTCGGGCGGGTATTTGATATTTGACCAGACCGAAGCAATGACCACCGTAGATGTGAATACGGGCGGTTATGTGGGCGGGCGTAACCTTGAAGAGACTATTTTCAAAACTAATCTTGAAGCGGCTCAAACTATTGCTCGCCAGCTGAGGCTCAGAAATCTGGGTGGTATTATTATTATCGATTTTATTGATATGAAAAGTGAGGAGCATAAAAAACAGGTGTTGCAGGCTCTGGAGCGTAATTTGGAAAAAGACCGCGCAAAAACCAAAATTACTGAAGTTTCAGTGCTGGGTCTGGTTGAAATGACGCGCAAAAGAACGCGTGAAAGCCTTGAGCATATTCTTTGTGAGCCGTGTAGTGCCTGCGGTGGGCGAGGTGTTTTAAAAACCCCGGAATCCATGTGCCTGGAAATATTCAGGGAGATTATTCGCGAAGTCAGGCTTTACAAAGTGCAGACCCTATTGGTTCTGGCTTCTAATGAGGTCGTAGAAATGCTGCTTGATGAAGAAGCCGACATGCTGGCGGAGCTGGAAATATTTTTGGGTGTGCAGATTAAGTTTAGGGTAGAGGCTGAATATAATCAGGAACAGTATGATGTTGTACTTCTTTAAGGTTAAAGGCACACATCTAAACATGTTATTTGTGCCTTTAATTTTGTGCCTTTAAGCGGCTCTTATGATTCATCACCTTAAGCGTGCAACGCGGCATCTTGTTTTCTGGTCGTTGATTGCGTCAGCCCTTAGTTTAACCGGCGTGCGTTTATTGTTGCTGGGGATAGACAGTTATAAAGCTGATGTGTCGGCTCGCATTAGCGAACAGGTGGGGACACCGGTAACCATAGGGCACTTACGGGCAAAAATGCGAGGTTATAGTCCTGAGCTGATACTAAAAGATATCAAAATAGCATCCGCTGTAGCCAATGAAAAACCCGCGATTCAACTTAAAGAAATACGTCTGGGTATTAATTTACTGGATGCCTTGGTCGATAGCGATCGGTTAGCTTCAACGTGGGTTACTTTGGTGGGAGCCAGACTTGCCGTAAAACGCAAGCTGGATGGAAGTATTGCCATTGTTGGCTTAAAAGCCAGTGATGAACAGCCTTTGTGGTTGTTGCAGGGGCGTAAATACGAAGTTTTACAAAGCGAGATTAGTTGGCAGGATGAACTGCACCCCAATAAACCCGCAGTGGTTGGCGAGGTGGATCTTGCCATTATCAATAACGCGCAGCGGCATCAAGTGAATATTCGAGCCAAGTTGCCGAAAAAACAGGGCGATGAGTTACGCGTATCCATGGATTTGATGGGTGATGTTTTTAAACCGTCATCTATTAATGGGGCTGTTTTTGTTGAAGGGAAAAATCTACATCTGGCGGAGTGGATGATTGATTCGTTGCCACTGGCTATGCGTATTGGTTCGGGTATTGGCGATGTCAAGCTCTGGAGTCATTGGCAATCTTCGCAACTGGTTTCGCTGGTGGGCGATGTGCACTTTCAGCAGATGCAGTTGACCAGGCCGGAGAAGCCTTCGTTTCCGGTTAAACAACTGATGACCCGATTTTTCTGGGCGCTTAATGACGGGCATTGGCGCTTGGATGTGCCCGGACTTTTGTTGGAAACGGCGGATAAAAAATGGCCATCAGCCGTGTTTAGCGCTTCCGGTGATCGGACTCAAGATAAGTTATTGCATAAGCTGGGACTGTTTGTTGAGCAAGTGGATTTACATGAAATCTCCAAAATAATACAGTTTTTTGTGCCGCTGCCCAAAGAAACCGACCTGTCATTGGGACATGCCCAATTGGAAGGGTCTCTGGAGCAACTGTCTTTATTTGCCGATCTGGATGAAAAGCACTACGCCGTTAATGGCAAATTTACCCACCTTAAGATTGCGCCATCCGCTGCAATACCCGGTATAGAGAACGTAAGCGGACAAATAAAAGGCACGGATCAACTGGGCCGTGTGGATTTTTCAACGCAAGATGCGCAACTGGCTTCAGTAGGTTTATTTCGTGAGCCACTACACATTACCCGGCTTAAAGGCGCTATCGCTTGGGAACAAACCCCCGATGACTGGCTCGTCTCCAGTTCCAAAATAGAGCTGGATTCTCCGGATATAAAGACCGAAAGCAAATTGAGTTTAAGAATTCCAAAAACGGAAGGCCAAAAGACATTTATGGATATGCAAATGGCTTTTAGGTTTGACGATGTCAGCAAAACAAGCCATTACTTGCCGATAAGTTTAATGGGCAAGGATACTGTTGCTTGGCTGGATCACGCTTTTATCAGCGGACGTGTGCCCAAAGGCGGCATGTTGTTCTACGGTCATTTAAGTGATTTTCCGTTTATTGGCGGACAGGGGGTTTTTGAAACCTTGTTTGCTATTGATCAAACGGAGCTGAACTATAATTCCGAATGGCCGCATTTAACGGATCTAAGTGGAGAGGTTTTGTTTTTACAAGGCGGCTTGCAGGTTGATTTGCATAAGGCTTTAAGTCAAAAGGTAAAAATTAATCAGGCCAGGATAACCATACCCTCGCTGGATAAAAGTGAGTATTTGCTGGTTCAGGGCAAGCTGGAAACGGATATTCTGCAGGGTTTGAGATTTATGCAACAGACGCCGCTTAAGTCGCCGGTGGATAAATTACTGGATGCGGTAGAGCCCCAAGGCAATACTCAAATTACCTTGGATTTAAAGCTCCCGTTGCTGGATAGCGGCACGCCTAAAGTTGATGGCTTTGCGCAGTTAAGCAACGCCAAGCTTAGAGTCAAGGCGCTTGATTTGTGGGTTAGCCAAATGACCGGTGCATTAAAATTTAACGAGTTAGGTGTTTATACTGACCTTATCAACGCGACTGCTTTAGATCATCCTATCCAGATTGGTATTAAAAGTTCAGAGGTTCAGACGGCCGTTAGTGTCGGTGGCCGGGTTGGGGTCAGTGATTTACAGAAACAATTTAAAATACCCGGATGGCAGGTGGCACAAGGTGCGACAGATTATCAGTTAAAGTTACAATTACCTTATGACGATAGCTCGCCGGAACTGCTGGTGCAGTCAAAGTTGTCCGGTATTGCATTGGATTTACCCGGAGCCTTGGCCAAGACCCGCGAACAACAGCGCTCTTTAGCGCTGATGTTTGATTTGGCTGATGACGCGCTGTTGCCGATTAACTTAAATTACGATAATCAACTTAAAGCCGCGCTCAGGTTTAATATAAAGCAGCAGCGAATTGAATCAGGTAACGTTTTAGTGGGTCTTGGCACTGTCGCTCAACGTTTGGATGCAGGTATTTCTCTGGAGATTAATCGTGAGCGCTTGGCCTTGCAAGACTGGTTGGGTGTGGCGTTATCGTTTACACAAGGACAGGATAATGAAGCATTATTAAGTGCAGTGAGCAGCCTTAAAGACATCAAAATACACAGTGAACACGGGCTGTGGAAAAAAGCAGATTTGGGTTTATTTGATCTGATGTTAAAGCCCGAAGCTAACTATTGGTCAGGTGATATCAGTGGTGCCGTTGCCAAGGGTAAATTTAAGATACCTTTTGATCTTAAAGGCTCTGATAGCATTAGTCTTGATATGCAAGAGTTGCAACTTTCTGTTTTTAAACAACTTAAACTTCAGGACGGTGCAATGGAGCCTG
>CAIMDR010000143.1 GCA_903839795.1 uncultured Methylococcaceae bacterium
TCCTGTAAATTTAGCATGATATATTGCCCGGAACGACTTAGACGCTTGTAATCTTTTTTAAAAGCTGACGTTAAAATAACTTCACGCATAATGGCTATCCAAATCTGCCCACATTACCCCTAAAGACGCATAACGCTCACCGTTGCCGTTGCGTGCATCTTCAATAGCAACCAGGGTTTCTTTGTTGGGTACATTCATGGAAGAAGGTTTTGCATTTTTCATTGAATAATTGATACCTAAACGTTTTAATAACGCCAGTACAAGCTGTTCATCTTCGTTGTTTTTTAGTTCTAAGGTTACTTGTGACATTATTCACTCTCTCCATAAAATTAAACTAAAGGTGTGCAATGCACATCCTGCTTGGCTTTCTTCACGGTTAAAAACCAAGGCTTCTTGTAACGTTATTTTTAAACTTTCCAGCAATTCGCGGTATGTAGCTTCTTGACAGTTGACGCCCTGGATTTCTTCAATCCAACCGATCCACCAATCGCCATCTTGTTTTATTACTGCGGTATATTCGTTATTCATGATGTTTTAGTTAGTGTTATGTTCGGATTTTTTGAGCGGTTTCACTACGCACTACCCATCTTGCGAGTTGCGCCAGCAGTGTTAAAAAATCAATGACATTTTGGTAAGCAGTGCATGAACGTCAAGTTTTATAGTTTTCATTAGTTATGCCGATTTAATTTGCGCTAATAATCCATTAATTACTTTTTTAACTTCTGGGGAAGAAAAAATTATTTTAAGCTTTTCTTCAAACTTCTCTAGGTTTTTTACTTCGTCAGCGCCATAGCCCGTAACAACAGAGGATAACCCCGCCCTTGCTGCTAGCCCTTCCCCTGTTCCCATATCCGCTGTTTTCGTTAGAATTAAAGGATAAAAGTTTAAATTATGCTTTACTCTAAAAACTTCATAACTATAATTATTTAATGACGGTGCTGTAATGTAAAACTCCAAGCTAAAGTCGTTAGAACGATTGCTTTGCTCAACCTTACCAACTAACAGTCCTTGTGTTTTTTGTGCCAACTCTTGTGCCAGTTCTTTTAAAACCGCAATAGGCGGCTTTACAGAAGTTTCTTCAATAACATCATCAAAAAAATTAGCCATTTATTTATCTCCAATAAGTTGTGATATTTCTAATTTGACCAATAAAGGTAAATGATCTGAAAAATTATTTGATATTTTTCCCTTGCTTATTAAGCTAATTCCATTAATTTCATCAATTACCTTTAAATTATTTTGACTAAAATAGGGCAATAATGAAGGGCGTAGTAAAACCTGATCGAAGGTATTCCAAAAATAATTGATCATCCCGTTATTGTAATAATAAGTCCCTGGATAACCCTCGGAATCATCGCCTAATCTGCTCCACATGGGATTATAAAAAAACTTTTTTTCTTGTCCCAATACCGTTCTACTCTGTTTCAAAGCAACACGCTTATCCATTACGCCATGAAAGCCATCGGCACTAACCAATCCTGTTTCAAAAGGATTCATATTAAAATCCCCCATGACAATAGTAAGTGTATGACCTTGCTCTTGTTCACGCTTATCTATTACGTTAGCAATTCTGGTTGAGATAGCGGCTTGCTCTCTTTCATCAGAGTGGAGCTTACTTGGGATATGAACGGCAACCAATAAAATCTCAACTCCGATGGGATGGGTTATTTTTCTAATCGAACCCCAACTATCATCATGTACCAGTTCAAAAGCGTGTATCCGCGTATAAAACGATATTTTCGCCGAAGGGTTAAAAGGAGCAATAAAAACTCTATCGGTATCTTCATTAAGAACAGGTAAAATTTCGGCATCCTGCATGGTGTTTTCTGCCAACACCAGAATATCCACATCATAACAATCACATAATGACTTAAGTTCACTAGCCAATGGTTTTCTATTTATATTCCAAAACAGTAGCTTCATTCGTTATAAAGGGCTTGCAAGATGGACAAATACAAATAGCATTCAGGCTTAATTTTGTGAGTTTTTATACGTCTACCATTTACCTAGCCTAGCATTACCAAGACTTAGGAACGAACACGAAATAACTTGAGCAACTTTAATTTTAAAAATCCCCCCTAACCCCCCTTTTACAAAGGGGGGGGAGTTAGATGTTACTTGGTTACATTATTTCATGCTCATTCCTTAGCATGATCCATCATCCCAATAAACTCATCAAACAAAGCTTCCACATCATTCGGCCCCGGACTGGCTTCTGGATGCCCTTGAAAACTGAACGCCGGACA
>CAIMDR010000144.1 GCA_903839795.1 uncultured Methylococcaceae bacterium
AAATTCTTAACAATGCAATAGATCACTCTTGCGGGAAATTGGTTGACATCAGCGTGGAACGAAATTTAGATTCTATACGCGTTGAAATTAAGGATGATGGGGAAGGTATATTTCGGCATATTGCTCGCATCATGAAGTTAAATGACCCGCGAGAATCCATATTGGAGTTGAGTAAAGGTAAGTTAACCACCGATCCTGAAAATCACTCAGGGCAGGGAATATTTTTTACATCAAGAGTTTTCGACAAGTTCTCTATTTTTTCTGGAGATCTAGTATTTTCTCATGATGATAATGGTCAATTCGATTTTTTCCTTCATGTTGACAATGATCATGGTGGCACTAAAGTTATTATGGAGATACTTATGTCTAGCACACGGTCAATAAAAGATGTGTTTGACGAATTCACTGATGCTGAGGAGGACTTGGCCTTCAATAAAACAGTAGTGCCTGCGAAGTTGGCGCTTTATGAAGGAGAGCAGCTCATATCTCGCTCTCAAGCGAAACGGAGACTTAATCGCGTCGAGAAATTTAAGACTGTCATACATGATTTTCAAGGTGTCAGTTTAATAGGTCAGGGTTTTGCCGATGAAGTATTTCGAGTATTTGCTGCTCGCAATCCGCAAATAAAGCTTATTCCTGTTAATGTTAACGAGGATATTCTGCGATCAATAAAAGCTACCTCAGCTGGCTAAAGATACAAATTTCGAAGTAGCTAATTTAAAGTCGGCCTGTTGCATCAGGTGAAAAGCACTGGGGTACTGGAATCATTGCTGGTTCCCAATCTCCAGATTGGGAACCCATAGGTCGAAGCTCTGGCTTCGCCAGACTGGAATCTGACGCTTGGGAATACACCTAAACTACCACCGATTCACAGTTTCAATGTATTGTAATATTCAGTCCCCCTCTTTGAAAAAGAGGGGTTAGGGGAGATTTTATTAGATAAATCTCCCTCAATCCCACTTTTTTAAAGGGGGAGGTGAATGTTTACGAAGTTATCCGTCCGTCTATTAATTGTATGTTGATTCATAATTCACTATCATACCAGCCTGAATAGCCCACTTTGTTGCTCAATAATATTTGGAGATAAGATGAAATTAATAACAGCTATCATTAAACCGTTCAAAATGGATGATGTGAGAGAAGCGTTATCTGATATAGGCGTTGCCGGTGTTACGGCAACGGAAGTAAAAGGTTTTGGTCGTCAGAAAGGTCATACCGAGCTTTATCGGGGTGCTGAATATGTGGTCGATTTTTTGCCAAAAGTTAAGCTGGAAATTGCTGTTGCTGATGATATGGTAGAAAAAGCGGTTAGCACCATCGTTAAAGCGGCCAATACCGGAAAGATCGGTGATGGCAAGATATTTGTTTCTAATTTGGAGGAAGTGGTTCGTATTAGAACGGGTGAAACCGGCGAAGATGCTATCTAGGACGATGACTGTTTCGATAACTAAAAGGCTTACTTTAGGCTTGCTTTTACTTCCAACACCGGCTTTAGCGGAGCCATTAAATCAAGCTAATACGGCTTGGGTTTTAACGTCTACCGCGCTGGTTTTGTTTATGACTATTCCCGGTCTGTCATTATTTTATGCCGGATTGGTCAGAAGCAAAAACGTTTTATCTGTGTTAATGCAGTGTTTTGCCATTACCTGCATGGTTTCCATTCTTTGGCTCGCAGGTGTCTACAGTTTTATTTATTCGGATGGCGGAGAGTTACAACAATTTATCGGCGGCGCCTCCAAAGTTTTTCTGCCGGATATCAGCACGGCTGCAATGACGGGCGATATTCCGGAAACAGTTTATTTTATGTTTCAAATGACTTTTGCCATCATTACTCCAGCCTTAATTGTGGGTGCTTTTGCCGAACGGATGAAATTTTCGGCTATGCTGTGGTTTAGTGGTTTATGGTTGATTATTGTTTATTTACCTATCTGTCACTGGATATGGGGCGGTGGTTGGCTGGCTGATTTGGGTGTAATGGATTTTGCCGGTGGTATTGTTATTCATGTTAATGCCGGTGTTGCCGCGTTGGTCGCAGCCTTGGTTTTGGGTAAAAGAAAGGGTTTTCCAACCACTGCCATGCCGCCGCATAATATGACTATGGTGGTCACGGGGGCTGGTATGTTGTGGGTAGGTTGGTTTGGTTTTAATGCCGGCAGCGCCTTAACAGCAGATGGGCGGGCTGGAATGGCGATGTTGGTGACTCATATTGGTGCCGCTTCCGGGGCTTTAACCTGGATGTTTATTGAATGGAAGCGTTTTGGCAAGCCCAGTGTGTTGGGTATCGTTACCGGTATGGTGGCGGGCTTGGGTACCATTACGCCGGCATCCGGTTTTGTTGGGCCTGCGGGTGCCTTGGTGATTAGCATTGTTGCTGGTTTTGTATGTTTTTATGCCACCCAATATGTAAAGCGCACCTTAAAAATTGATGATTCTTTGGACGTCTTTCCTGTTCATGGCATAGGGGGTATTGCCGGCTCATTATTGACCGGTGTTTTTGCCGCTGGCAGCTTGGGCGGACTGGGCTTGCCTGAAGGCATTTCTATTATGGATCAAGTCAGTATTCAGGCGGTTGGCGTTGCTGTTACGGCTTCCTGGAGTGCTCTGTTTAGTTTTTTAATTTTGAAAATGCTGGATAAATGGATAGGTCTGCGGGTGACTCCCGATGAAGAAGTACAAGGACTTGACACCGTTTTGCATGAAGAAACCGGTTATCTTGATTTATAAGTCTTGATAACCGATTTGTTCGGGAGAAAAAAGGCGGCTTTTGAAGTCGCCTTTTTTGTTTAACAGGTAACACCCATTAAAATGCGGGGCTTTATGGAAATTCTAAGTAGATTATCTAAAATTAAAAAACCGTTTATTATAGTAGGCAGTGTTTTAATGGTGTATGTAGTGACCAGTGTTTACATTGTGCCGACACTATTAAAATCGAAAATACCTGAAATTATCCAGCAGGAAACCGGACGAAAGGCATTAATTACAGAAATACAGGTTCAACCCTTTCCACTTTCCATCAGGTTACAGGGGTTTGAGGTTCAGGAGAATAACGGTCAGCCGTTTGCAGCGTTTGATAATTTTTATATTAAATTAGATTTTCTTCGCTCAATAAGACAGTTGGCGCTGGTTTTTGATGAGGTTTTACTCAGCAAGCCTTATGTTCATATCGCCAGACAAAAAAACGGAACCTTTAATTTTCAGGATCTGCTTAAGGACAAAGCAGATGATAATAAACAGCAAAGTCAACCATTCCCGGTCAATATTGTAAAATTAACCTTAAAAGAAGGAAATCTGGTTTGGGAAGATGCCCGTTTTGACACGCCGGTTATAGAGGCTATCAATCCAATAAATCTGGATATTGAAAACTTGACGACCCGGACTGATAAGCCCGCCCGTTTGGGGGTGTCCCTGGCGTTGAAGTCAGGAGGATTTTTGGACTGGAAGGGCACCGCCAATCTAAAAACAGGCTCTTCAGAAGGGCATATCAAATTTGACCAGGTAACGCTGGAAACTATGATGGCGCTGGCTTTACCTGATAACAGGCTGTTTAATTTAAAAGGTTATGAATTACTCGATGCCGATTATAGCGCCAGTTATACTAATAACAGCTTACAGTTTACCGTTAATAAAGGGGCGTTTGAAATTCATGATTTTGAATTTTTAGACAAAAATCAGAATAAGACGCTGATAAAAACACCGCTTTTGTCTGTGCAAGGGATCGATTTTAATCTTGAGAAACGCGCCCTTTTGATTGCGTCCGTTTCAGCTAACGATGGCGATTTTCAGGTCGGCTTAAATCCTCAAGGTGTTATTAATTACCAAGCCTTATTTCCCGCAGCTAAAACCGCTGCCAACACTGCCCCTAACGTCACAACCAATCCGGTCGAGTCCAATGAAGCACCGTGGATCGTCAAGGTAAACGCATTGGCATTAACTAATTTTGGGGTGGTATTTGAAGACCAGACTTTAAAAAAGCCGGTGGTTACAAGCTTTAAACCGATCAATGTAAAGTTAACTGATTATAGTAGTGACGCAGGTGCCGTTGTACCTTATGAGTTCAGTGCAGGTTTAAATAAAACCGGCTTGATCAAGTTGGTCGGTGATGCCGTTATGCAGCCTTTTTCTGTAAATAGTGCCATTGATGCCAGTGGCATTGCCTTGGAAAATTTTGATCCCTACGTTGGCAAGTTTGCGCGTCTGGATATTATTAACGGAAAGTTGGCGGTTGATGGCAATGTGGTTGTCGCTATTCCTGATAAAAATCAGCTGGATGTCAAGTTTAAAGGCAATTCTGCGATAACAGGCTTATTAATCCGGGATCAACTGCTTAAAGATAAAGCTCCCCAAAAAGAGCTGGCGAAAATCCCTGTTTTTGCGGTACGCGGTATTGATTTTAATCTGGCTAACCAGGAACTGGTACTAAACTCTATTTCGGCAAATAATGCCGAGTTGCAGGCATGGTTGAATCCCGATGGTGTCATTAATTACCAGACCTTATTTACGCTCTCTCAAACCGAGAAAATAAGTATCGATAAAGGCATAGCGAATACCGTCAAGCCTGAAACAGCCACTTGGAAAATCAAAGTCAACGACATGGCTTTAACTAATCTGGGTCTAAATTTTGAAGACCAGACGCTAAAAAATCCTCTTACCATCAACCTTAAGCCAATCACGTTTAAGTTGAAAAATTACAGTAATAAAAACGGCGCAAAGTTGCCGGTTGAATTAAGTGTTGGTATCAATAAAGTCGGTGTAATGGCACTTAAAGGCGATGCGGTTATCGCTCCGTTTTCTGCTCGGCTAAACCTTGATGCCAAAGCGGTTGGCCTTGAGCAATTTCAACCTTATTTTGATAAACTGGTTCGGTTGGATGTTGTGGACGGAGATTTGCATATTGATGGTAACGTATCCGTTGCTACATCAGACCTGGACAAGCTGGATTTTAAGTTTAAGGGCAATACCGGCGTCAGCCGTTTATTAACCCGCGATCAAACGCTGCTTACCGATTTGGTAAAATGGGAGGAATTAGATTTAAAAGACCTGGATATTGATGTGTTGGCAAATCGTTATACCGCTGCCGCATTGGTTATTGATAAGCCTTATGCGAGGGTAACTATCAAAAAAGACAAGACCGTTAATTTTAGTGATATGGTTATCAGTGATAAAAGCAAGCCTCAGCCACTTGCTAAAACAACACCTGATAAACATACTGATAATAACAAACCCTCTTTTAAATTAGGTAAAATTCAGGTGACCGATGGTTCGTCTGAATTTTCTGATTTGTCGTTAATTATGCCCTTTGCAGCGCAAATTAAAAATCTGGATGGAGGGGCAAGCGGTATCTCCTCTGATAAAAACTCAATAATTACGGTTGTTTTAAAAGGTAACGCCTACGACTTGGCCCCGGTCGATATCAAGGGTGAGATAAGTCCTTATTTGGGTAGCAGTCAGGTGGATATGAACTTTAACGGGCTGCCGATGCCGCTGGTATCCCCTTATATGGTGCAATTTGCAGGCTATAAAGTTGAAAAAGGCAAGATGACGTTGGGCTTAAAATATACTATTGTTAACAGCCAATTAACGGCAACCAATAATATACTGATTGATCAGTTCGAATTGGGGGATAAAGTTGAAAATCCAAAGGCGGTTTCTTTGCCTCTTAAACTGGCTGTCGCATTACTGAAAGATTCGAGTGGTAGAATAAAAATAGAGGTTCCCATTACGGGCAGTTTGGATGATCCGCAGTTTAGTGTGAGTGCTATTGTTACCGATGCGTTGGTGAATGTGCTTAAAAAGGTGGTCACCTCGCCTTTTCGGGCAATGGGTTCACTGTTAGGCAGTGAAAAAGATATGAGCCTGATTAGCTTTCCGGCCGGGTATTCGGCGTTGAGTACGCAACAACAAGAAAAACTGGACGCGTTGTCCAAGGCGCTAAAAGAGCGACCGATTTTAAAACTGGATATCAAAGGCGCTTCTTTTCAGGAACAGGATTGGCCGATTATTAGAGAAGATGCTTTATATGAACAACTTAAAATACGACGTGCCGCCGAGATTAATAAAGATGCCGTTAAAAAAATACGTGCGCAATATGTCTTGCTTTCTGCGGGTGAGTACAAGCGTTTATTAGCCGAAATGTTTATGGAAAAATTTCCGTTGTTAGCTGAAAAATCTTTTTTAGGAACGCCAAAATTGATGAATCCCGAAGCGGGTGACTTTTATGAGGTCGCTAAACAGAAGCTTTTTACCATTATTAAACCTGAACAGGAGCGGCTTAAAATACTGGCCTCTGCCAGAGCACAAATTATTGCCAATTATGTGGTACAGAAGGGTGGCGTGCCACGCGAAAGAGTCTATATTTTGGATGCCGTAGTTGATCCTAAAAGGGATAATAAAGAAATTGTCAGTGCTTTGTCGCTGAATGCCGGTGATTAAAAAGTCATCAATAATAATACCTTGCCTTCATCAATACAGACCCTATGATTGATGTAGCCCTTAATCAGTGGACATAATAATGATTTATCAGTCTTTGCTAACAACGTTACAGGAAAGGAATAAAGTTTCAGTTTCGGAATTGAAGAAAGTTGAGCGGGTACAAAAAACCTCGGTAACAGAAAGTGTACCTCAGTTACTGGTTAAACTGGGCTTATGTTCCGAGCTTGATGTGGCGGATGCGTTTGTAAAATCGAGTCATTTTGAAAAAGTAACATCAGGTCAGTACCCGCTGGAAATACAATTGCCTGAAACAGTCTCCTTCCGTTTCTTAAAAAACTATCATATCATTGGTCTAAGCCATACTGACAATGACATAACGGTAGCCATGATGGATCCTAAGGATCAGTCTAATATTGATGCTCTTAGATTGGCCACAGGAAAACAGGTTATTGCCAAGGTAGGATTGCTGTCAGAAATTGATGCCGCACTTGATGTTCAGTATGGCGAAGATCGATCAAAAATGGACAAACTTATAGATGACTTGGCTGTTGATGATTTAGGCGAAGAAGATTTAGAACATTTAAAAGATTTGGCCAGTGAGGCACCGGTCATCAAAATGGTTAACTTGATTATGCAAAGGGCGATTGAAACCAAGGCATCAGATATACATATTGAGCCCTTTGAGCAAACCTTAAAAGTCAGACTGCGTGTGGACGGGGTTTTGCAGGAGATTGATGCCCCCAATGTAAAGTCAACCGCTGCCGTAATTTCGCGTATCAAAATTATGGCCAAACTGAATATTGCCGAACGGCGCTTGCCTCAGGATGGTCGAATCAAGGTACAAATGCTGGGTAAAGAACTGGATTTACGGGTATCGAGTATCCCGACCATGTACGGCGAAAGTGTAGTTATCCGCTTGCTGGATAAGGAAAATACGGTGCTGGATTTTGCCGGATTGGGTTTTGCCGGACGACATTTACAGCAGTTTATTGATGTATTATCGCAACCACATGGCATTATTCTCATTACCGGCCCTACGGGTAGCGGTAAGTCAACCACCATGTATGCCGCGTTAAAACAACTTAATACGCCTGAACGAAAAATAATTACGGTTGAAGATCCCGTAGAATATCAGATGGAAGGCGTTAATCAAATTCAGGCAAAGCCGCAAATAGGCTTAACCTTTGCGTCAGCCCTGCGTTCTATTGTTCGGCAAGACCCTGATGTTATTATGATTGGTGAAATGCGTGACATTGAAACAGCAAGGATTGCCGTGCAATCAGCCCTCACCGGGCATTTAGTGTTATCGACCTTACATACCAATGATGCTGCTGGTGGTATTACGCGTTTGCTGGATATGGGGCTTGAAGAGTATTTGCTCACCTCTACTGTCAATGGCATTTTGGCTCAACGGTTGGTTAGAAAATTGTGTCCGGCCTGTAAGGTAGGTGTTGTCGCCGAACCTGAAATTGTCAAAGAGTTGCGCTTGCGACGGTTTGCTCCCGAGGGTGATATTATTTTACATAAATCTGTCGGTTGTCCTGCTTGTGCAGACACGGGTTACCGTGGACGACTCGCTATTATTGAATTTTTGCCTATGACCGACCCGGTGCGTAAATTAATTATGGCGCACGAGGAAGCCGGCGCCATTCAAAAACTCGCTGTTGCTGAAGGCATGCAAACGCTTTATGAAAATGGTCTGGTAAAGGTGATACAAGGTATTACAACACTGGAAGAAGTTATGCGGGTTACAACGGAAGCTTAAGATGCCTTTATTTGCTTATAAAGCTATTAATAACTTGGGTGAAACGGAAGAAGGCCTTAGAGACTCAATTGACGAACAACATTTGATTACCGCCTTGCAGTCGGAAGGTTATATCCCTATTCGTGTTGAATCTGCCAATAGTCGATCATTTCTGGGTTTTGGTCGAGGCGGCAAAAAGTCCAAATTATCGCAGAAAGATATCGCCTTATTGACTGGTGAGCTGGCAACTTTACTGGAGTCCGGTCTGCCGTTGGATAAATCATTACTGGTGTTGATGGATCTGACTGAAGATAACGAACGCTTGAGTAAAATAATCGCCAGAGTGTTGGAAAAAGTTAAGGGGGGGGCTTCACTGGCGGATTCGCTGGAACAGCAGTCCGGTATTTTTACCAAATTTTATTTAAACATGATTCGTGCCGGTGAAGCCGGTGGCGGTCTGGATGAGGTATTGAAGCGTCTGTCCGATTATCTGGAACGCTCCCAGGAATTAAAAGATACGGTCAGTACTGCGTTAATATATCCGGCTATATTATTGGTTATGTCTCTGGCCTCTTTATTTGTGATGCTGACTTTTGTGGTGCCACAATTTACCGAAATGTTTGAAAGTGCCGGTAAAGCACTGCCCGTCTCAACCCAGATTGTGGTGGGCTTGGCAAACTGGTTACAAAGCTATTGGTGGGTATTGCTGGGGGGGATTGTTTTTATGTCCAGTTATATGAAATTTCAGTTGGCCGACCCGATAAAAAAGAAGGTGTGGGATGGTCGTTTTCTAAAATTACCTTTCGCAGGTAATATTATCACCAACAAAGAAACCGCCAATATCAGTCGTACTCTTGGAACTCTTCTGGGTAACGGCGTTTCAATATTGTCGGCCATGATTATTGTGCGTGAAACTGTTGATAATCTGGTTATGGCAGCCGCTATTGCGGATGCTGAAGAGCAGTTAAAACAAGGTAAACATTTATCGGCGGCTTTGTTGGAAAAGCGCATATTCCCTAAAATGGCGATGCAAATGATTAAAATGGGCGAAGAAACTGGACGCCTGGAAGAAATGCTGCTTCGCGTTGCGACTATTTATGATAAACAGCTTAGAGTAGCGATACAACGAATGCTGGCTTTTCTTGAGCCAGTATTGATAATTAGCCTGGGACTGATGATTGCAGGTATCATCGTTTCGATTTTATTGGCTATCTTGAGTGTTAATGATTTGGCAACTTAACGGAAATAACAACTATGAAACATATTAAAAATTCTTCACAAACAGGTTTTACCTTACTTGAGTTACTGGTGGTGCTGGGTATTATTGCGATGCTGGCGGGAATTGTCGGCCCACAAGTCATGAAGCACATGGGGGAATCCAAAACCAAAGCGGCAAAAGTACAAATTGAAGATCTGGCCGCTACCCTGGATATGTATAAACTGGATTTGGGTACCTATCCAACGACTGAAGAAGGTCTAAAAGCCTTAATTGAATCACCCGATAGTGCAAAACGCTGGAATGGACCGTACTTGCGTAAGTCAAAAATACCACTGGATCCTTGGCAGCAAGAATACCGCTATGTATCGCCCGGCGAACATGGAAAATTTGACTTGTTTACCTTGGGTGCTGATCTTAAAGAAGGCGGTGAAGGCGAAGATCAGGATATTGTTAGCTGGCAATAATGTTAGAGGTTCAAGGTTCAAGGTTCAAGGTGACGAGGCCAGGGCAATGGTGCTGAGGCGTGACGGGGTTTGCAACCCCGTCACTTACGTTTTGAAAGCTGTTGAAGCCTTCAAACGTTTCGGTCGGGATTACAAATCCCGACCGGCAGCGTTCAAGGTGACGAGACAGGGGTACTTGCGGCCTGTACCGGCACTCCTGCGCCTGAACAAAGGCTTTACCTTGCTTGAGCTGATCGTTGTACTGTTTATTGTGGTATTGGGGTTTTCGGCCATTGGTATTAATATTTCGTCAGGGAGCGATTCAGCAGGGCTTAAAGTAGCTGCCCGAGATATTGTTTCTGCCCTGCGTTATGCAAGGGGACAGGCTTTAATGTCTCATCAAGAAACGACCCTTACCCTTGATCTTGCCAATAACAGTTACACAGTGAGCAGTCGTGGCAAAATTTATGCTATCCCCAAGGCTGTTAAAGTCACCTTGGTCACTGCGCAAAGCGAGCTTAAAAGTGATGAAGGCTTGGGTAACATTCGTTTTTTTGCCGATGGCTCCTCAACAGGCGGCAGAGTTACTCTAACGCGAGGCGCAGCTGGCTGGCAAATCGATATAAACTGGTTGACCGGTCAGATTGAGCTAAATGATACCCACGCAATTAAATAAACAGAAAGGATTTTCCTTGCTGGAAATCCTGATCGCATTTTCTATTCTTGCGCTGTCACTGGGTATCTTGTTAAAGATATTTTCTGCCGGAGTCAATACGGCTGTCGTTGCGGAGGATTATACGGCAGCGGTTCAAATTGCAGAAAGCTTAATGGCTAAAACAGGCGTGGAAACACCCTTGCTGGCAGGTCAGGATTCAGGTACTGAAAATGAAAAATATAATTGGCAGGTTGATGTTGGCCCTTATACTTTTAATCCTGATAATGTTGATGCCACAACTGCAACGGTCGTGCTTTTTAAAGTTAAGGTTATCGTAAGTTGGGGTGATGGTAATGCCAATGACCGGCAGGTTGAGTTAACTACTTTAAAATTGATCAATAAAACGTTATGAGGATTAAAGTACAAGGTACAAGGTACAAGGTTAAAACAGACCGTTCTTTGGATTATTTGCCTTGTGCCGCGCATCTGCGTGGCTTTACCCTGATTGAAGTGCTGATTGCCATGACGTTGTTAGGTATTATGATGGTGTTATTGTTTACCAGTTTAAAAATTTGTGCCGACAGTTGGGAAAAGGGCGAAAGCAAAATAACTGATGTAAATGAAATAGCGGTTGTTTATAATTTTTTTCAACGGGATTTGTCGGTAGCAAGGCCTTTATGGAATGAGTTACTTGTCGAAGGAGAAAAGGCTTTTTCTTTTCAGGGTAAGGCGCAATCTTTGCAGTTTGTATCAGCGTTTCCTGCAAGTGCCGCTAGATCGGGATTGCAGGTGTTTTCCATCGATCTGTTGGAAGAAGATAATGAGCGGTTTATCAGAGTGACGGTCGTGCCTTTTGCGGCACCGGCTGAGGGCGAAGAATGGCCAAAGGAAGAAGTGACGTTAATAAAGCACGTCAGTGAGTTTACGCTGGCTTATTTTGGTTCAGAGGATGGGGTTAGTGAGGGCGTTTGGGCAGAAGAATGGCTGAATAAAACAACTTTGCCTCGCTTGGTTAAGATCAATATTAATCTGGACAATGGCATCTACTGGCCGGAGATGATTATTGATCTTAAGGTTACCGATACATCTGACAGCGCAAGCCTTGGTTTTGGAAATACCGGCAATATAAATCAACCCTTGGTACACCAGTGATAAGGCAAAAGGGTATGGCGCTGGTTCTGGTGCTGTGGGTGTTAAGTTTACTGACTATTATGGCGGGGAGTTTCGCGCTCAGTATGCGCAGGGAATCTGCTATTGTTGCGGGCATTAAAAATAATGCTCAAGCCAGTGCGATTGCAAAGTCCGGAATTGCAATGGCAGAAATGATGTTGCTAAATCCGGATATTACCAAAGGTTGGCGTGCAGATGGTAATATTTATGAAATAAATGCTAATAATGCCAAAATCAGGTTACGGTTGTCATCTGAAGCAGGTAAAATAGACATCAATAAAGCCGATGAGACCTTACTAAAAAGCCTGATGATCAACGCTCCGTTAGCTGAAGAACAGCAAGCCAAGTTAGTCGGCGCCATTCTCGACTGGCGTGATGAAGATGATTTGGTGCATTTGGATGGCGCCGAAAAACAGGAATATCAGGACGCAGGCTTAAGCTATCTGCCCAGAAACAAACCTTTTCAGTCAATTGAAGAATTGCAACTGGTATTGGGTATGAACAGGACTTTGTTTTTGTGGCTTGAGCCGTTTGTCACAGTTTATTCCGGGCAACCACAAGTCGATATAAAAGTGGCTACAAAAGAAGTTTTACAGGTGCTTCCTGGTTTGGATAAAAGTCTGGTAGATGCCTATATTTTAGCCCGACTGGAAAGCGCGAAAAATAACCTGCCTGTTCCACCTTTTGCAGCAAGCTCAGGAATGAATACCCCCATCGGACAAAGTAGTCCCATCGGACAAAATCCTACCGGACAAAATAATGCATTTACCATCGTTTCAGAAGCGTTTCTTGTTGACGGATCAAGAGCCTTGATAACTGCTGTGATAAAAAAATCCGGCAATACCCAGGTAACTCCAAGCCCGTTTGATGTACTTAAATGGCAGAATGTAACGGCAAATAGGGCATCATTATTTACAGGTGCAATGAATGAATTATTAGTGAAACAGTATGATGAACCTGAACTCGGCAATTGACTTTAATTTTAAGCAGTTCTTTCGCTGGTGGAAGCGAGAGCTTGCTTTTCTGGTGCCGGAAAAAATTAAGCCGCTGGTTAATGACCCGCAAGGTTTCATCATCATTCGTCCTGAAGGCCGTCAATTATTGCTGACCTATCTGCATGATGGACAAAGTGAAGCGCTGGAGTTGCCGGAAAGAGGGACGAGAGATCTCACCTTTCAGCACCTTTGTGAAAAAGATGAGCGCATTGCAAAAGCCAAAATAATACTTAGATTAGCGGGACATAATGCCATTCAAAAAGAGCTTGGTTTGCCTGCTGCGGCAAAAGAAAGTCTAAATCAGGTTGTCGCGTATGAGCTGGATCGCTATACACCTTTTAAGGCGGAACAGGTTTATTTTGCCGTTAAGCCGCTGGACGTTGTAAACGAGCCGGGACAAATCAGAGTTTTGCTGATATTAACACCACGGGAAATGCTTGATGGACTCTGTAAAGATATCAAAGCACTAGGCTTGCCGCTGGGTTTTGTCGACTATGACGGATCGCCTAATAATCTGGATGACCTTGACTATTCTTATAACTTATTACCTGAAAAGCTAAGGCCAAAAACAGCTCAATTACCGCGATTAATTCACTGGACATTGGTAACCCTAACCAGTTTGTTGCTAATGACTGTTATAGTGACGCCTGTCTGGCTTGAATATCAAACAGTTAATGAATTACAGGTAAAGGCCGATGCTCTGGAAAAAGATGTAAAAAAAGTTAAAGCCTTGCAGTCAGAGATAGATGCGGTGATAGATGAAACCCGTCAATTGCTTAAAGAGAAAAGCACGACACCTGAAGTGATTGAAATGTTAAATACCTTAAGCTCTCTGATAAAAGACGATACTTGGCTGAGCTATGCACAATACTCAGACGGGCATTTACAAATACAAGGCGAATCACCGGAGGCATCAGCACTGATAGCCGTTTTGGAGGCATCTAAATTGTTTGTTAATGCCCGCTTTGCTTCGCCAGTCACGCAGGATAGCATTAGCAAGCTTGAGCGTTTTCAGATTACGGTTGATGTCGCTAAAGCAGAAGGTATTGTCAGTGAATAAAGATAAAATACGTGCCCTGTTTTCGCCTGAATTACAACAGCGCTGGATTGCTTTAGGTTTATTAATGACCATTTTATTGGTTATTATTTTGGTTGTTATTGTACCGGTCGTTAGCAAGGAAATGGAGTTGCACGACGCTAAAAATAATCTTGTTTTCAGGTTACAGCAATATGAGCGCATTTTAGCAAAAAAAGATGCGGTTATTGCCAGCATGGCTAATCTAAAACAGCAACACGAAGGCCCTGGTTATTTTAATAGCCAAGAGACTGATGCTTTAGCCTCTGCTGAAATGCAGGAGTTTATAAAAAAAGCGATTGTCGATGCAGGTGGGCAGTTGAGCAGTACCCAAGCACTTCCCGTCAGTAACAAAGATAAATTTAGCCGAATAACTGTCAGGGTAAGAATGACCGGTAATAGTGAAGTATTGCGGGCGGTACTTTACAAGATAGAAACCGCGACCCCCTTGATTATTATTGATCAGATTGATATAAGACCCATGCGCGGCACCCGAAATAGAATGACTCGTCAAATCGAGTCCAGCAATGAATTAAACGTTAATTTTCAGGCTGTCAGTTTTATGAGAAAAAAAGAAGAATGAACAATAAACTGATATCTGTGTTGGCGGCTGTTTGCTTGATATGCGTGCTCATTCTTGTTGGCGAGTGGTTTTACGCAGGGTGGGCACAAAAGCAGGTATTGACCTCATTAATGTCTGAGGAAACAAAAACTTCACACGATGAATTGCCGGTAATCGCGCTTAATCAGAAAACCGAAGCCAGTTATACCGACTTGGTTGCCAGACCCTTATTTATTAAAGGCAGAAAACCCGTAGATGAACCCACACCTGAAGAAGAGCAGGCTAGTGCCGCCGCTGCAGTAGCTGTTGTCTTTGATTGGGAACTGAACGGGATTTATAGCACCAATAAAGGCCTATCAGCATTGTTCAGTCGATCCAAGTCCAAAGCCGCTAAAGATAAATATCGTAAGATAAGCTTGGGTGCTGATCTTGATGGCTGGAAGCTGACTGAAATTTACAGCGACAAAGCCATACTCATGCAAGGTTCACAGCAAAAAGAGTTACCTCTCAGAAAACTGAAAGTGAAAGATCCAAACCAAAAAACCAATGTACCGAATCAACTCCAACCAGAAGATAACCAACCACCACCTCCCGCAGAAGCCGAACCAGAGAATACGAATGAATAATTTTAAAAAAATAACCACAAACACCTGCGTTCTGGTTATGGGTTTGTCGCTTGTGGGTTGTGAAATGTTACCGTTTAAGCAAGCCGCCAAATTACCGTTGAATCCTGTAAAAAAGCAAGAAATGAATGCCGTTTTTAAGCAATTGGAAAACAAGCCGGCCGCTATTGAGACCCCCAATGAATTGTATCGAGGGACAGATCGTTTTGTATCCGGTGCTACCCAACAAAACAGAAATACTGGCTCAACAGGCACCGGTTCTTACAGTCTTAATTTTGACGAGGCTGACCTGGGCGAGGTGGCAAAAGTTATCTTGGGCGATATCCTCGCGCAAAACTATGTACTCAGCCCCAAAGTGGCCGGTAAAGTGACTTTGCAAACCACTGACCCCTTAACCAAGGAAGAATTATTGCCTACCCTGGAAATGGTCTTGCGCATGAATAATGCCGCGTTGATTAAGAATGGCAAAATTTACCATATTGAACCGACCGCCGATGCTTTATTTCTATCAGATATGTCTGCCAGTCGGTCAGGGTATCAAACCCGGGTGATACCGGTTAAAAATGTGGGTGTTCAGGATATTGTCGACATTATAAAACCCTTGGTGCATGAAAAAACCATCCTGACGGTGGATGCCAAGCGTAATATCTTGGTCGCTTCCGGAACCGCCGATGAAATATCCAGAGTGCTGGATATGATAGGCACTTTTGATATTGATATGTTAAAGGGGCGCTCGTTTGGCTTGTTTCCCCTGACTCATGTAGATCCAAAAACCGTGATTGAAGAGCTGCAAACTGTTTTTTATCAAAAGGGTAAAGGCGAGAAGTCCGAGTTTTTTCAGTTTATCCCGATACAGCGCTTAAACGCCGTTTTGGCAGTAACCCATCAGGCACATTATCTGGAAGATATTGAAGACTGGATATTCAGGCTGGATAAAGCCAACACCGCGTCCGGCGGCGGGGTTAATGTCTATAAAGTTCAACATGCCGATGCCAAAAAATTGGCGGCCACGCTAAACCAGATTTTTACCGGCTCCAAAAGCAAAGATACTTCCGCTTCTATTGCGCCGGGGGAAACGGCTGAC
>CAIMDR010000145.1 GCA_903839795.1 uncultured Methylococcaceae bacterium
CGGTTTAAGCTGCAATTAATAGCCGCCATACCTACGGTAGCTTTGTAAGGCTCCCAATCGGTAAGCCAGCCAGCCAGTTCGCCCAGCGTTTTGCCCGCCAACGTGCCAGGCCATGCTAGAGTGCGTGTGGGATTGCCGGGGCTCATTGCCAAACCCAGTTGCTCGGCTTTACAAACCGTCCAAATCAAACCGATGGTTAGTTCTGTGACGGGCGTATCGCTATCCGCATGGTCGACTAATAGCTCATAAATTCTTGAGGGCTTTTCCATTGGCTACGTAGGCATGGGCAATAATTTGGCTTCCGACTTGATGTTTTCAGCCTTACCCCAAGCAGTAACGCCTTCAACAAACCAGTTTGCTTTGCGCGGATGGGTTTTGACCACATCATATTCTGCGTAAAAAGTGCCGTCACTATTAAACTGAAGCCTGCCAATGCGCATTTTTTTAGACTCATCATACCAATGGCAGGTTAGGTTATTATCGCCGGTATAGGGGTCTTTGATGAGCACGAAATCGGCCTGGTCGTAATGGGGGTAGTGCTTGATTTCAGTGTCCCCAAACCCCAGTTTGTTAATTTCTTCACTCAGTCGCTGACAGATACATTCTGCCAACAGACGGTTTTTAGAGATGTGTTCAGATAAAGGCATTATTCAGACACTCCCGCTGCTAAATCCATAATGACTGAGGCGCCCGAAAGGTCTTCCGGATCCAGTTGTTGTAGTTGAGATAAAACAAGCTGCGCGTCTACGCTAAAGCCTTGCCTTAGCTTGATAAACGCGAGTGCTTTCAGGGTGTATAAATAAAAAAGCGTGCTTTCTTTGGTATACCCATTCCATTTCTGAAGATTTCCAACCAGTTGGCGACAATCGTTGGGAAAGCCGCCTTGGCTTGATGCTTCTTCCAAACCGGCCAACACAATCCGCTCTGCATCAACAAGACGTTTCTGGAAAAAATAAAATTTATACAAGGCAAAATAAGTTTGCAGGCAATGGCTATCGAGTGTTTGCGCTTGTAAAAACAGGTTTTCTGCTTTTGCCTGATCCACCGAGCTTGCTGCAACCGCCGCTTGCAGAAGATTATTAACTTCGGTAGGTATATTAGGGCAAAAGGTCACCCGCTCCTCTATAAACGCAACGGCACTCACTACCAGATCTCGGCCGGAACCAGCAAACTGTCAACAGGTTCGCCACCCAACAGATGCTGTTCGATGATAGTTTTAACGTCCTCTTTTTTCAATTTGCCGTACATAATGCCTTCAGGATAAACCAGAACACTGGGCCCCATCATGCAAGGCCCCATGCAACCGGTATTGGTCAGGCCGATTTTTTCAAATAGATTACGGGTTTGTATTTCATTCATAAATTCATTCATGATTTCAGCACAACCCGAACTGGCACACGAACCTCTGGGATGCCCTTGTGGTCGGTTTTGAGTACAAACAAATACATGTTTTTCTGGTCTGGGCATGAGCGTGATCCTTCTATTAATGGTAGAGACGCCGGGGACTCTGAGCCCCGGCTCGGCATAGCCTGGTTACAATGCCAAGCTGGGGCTTCGCGTTCTCGTACGCGTTTTTTTTCCAGTCACTATCGCTATAGAGACTTTCGTTGGATAAGCTACATTATTTTCTGGAGGGCGTGCCGGGCGCGCC
>CAIMDR010000146.1 GCA_903839795.1 uncultured Methylococcaceae bacterium
ACTCCACGACTCAGAGATAAGTCGATGGCTACCCTATAAAAAGGTTAAAGCTATATTGCTACAACGAACCAGTGCCAATCGGTTGAAACTGCTCAACCAGGACTCCAGTTGCAGGTTGACTTACCTATTAACGGAGAGCGAATTATCAAATGAATATTTTTGTATATGAAATTTGAAGCAGCAAATACTACACCAGCGAGCATTGAATCGTCTGCATAGATCTGTATGTTGGCTCTTACACGACCACTGCCTACAGTGAAGTTACAAAAAGTGTCAAGGTCAGTGTAGCTAGGTTCAATCAAAAAGTACCGATGCATCATTGCAAATTACCTCGTACAAAAATATTGTCGTAACACTCGATTGAGGCTATTTTCTGAGTTTGGGGGACGATTGTTGACAGAAATAGTAACAAATGAAGATGGCGCAATCGAAATAAAATCAGTATGGAAGAAAACACCCAACAGGATTCATGCAGATGAAGCTATCTACCCAAACCGTACGTCCGAAAACACTGCCGAGCTTGATGATGACCATAGCACAAAGGGGTATCCAATGTCATTTAGTTTTCAGCCTATAAGTCTTGGATATTCACTGCGCGAAAGAGCTTTTTTTTATGGCCTTATGTTAAGATATTTCGATGGCTTTTATATTTGCCCTGGAATTTAAGTCGATACGAACTTACCCACTGGGGAGAGTTCTTTTTTGATGGTAATGTCGCCGTTCCTATGGTCGACACAATCATGCATCATTTACACATTTATAGAAAGCTCTCGACTGAAATCACAACGGAATAAGTTATTTTTTTCTGGAAAAGAGACTCAAATACATGGCCAAAAATGGCTCAATTTTATTGGCCATTGACACTGACATTATTCAGGAGTATTTAATGAACACAAACCATGAAGCACGCCCGCCCTTTCCGCCCTTTACCCGTGAGACGGCAATCCAAAAGGTTCGACTGGCCGAAGATGGCTGGAATAATCAAGATCCGCAACGTGTCGCCTTGGCTTATACGGTCGATAGCCAGTGGCGAAACCGTGCCGAGTTTCTGGTAGGTCGCGAGCAAATCATCGAATTTCTTACCCGCAAATGGGCCAAAGAACTCGACTACCGCTTAATTAAAGAACTCTGGGCTTTTGACGACAATCGAATCGCCGTACGGTTTGCTTACGAATGGCATAATAACAGCGATGAATGGTTTCGTTCTTACGGTAATGAAAACTGGGAGTTTGATCAATACGGTTTAATGCAACGTCGCTACGCAAGCATTAACGATTTACCGATTAAAGAAGCTGACCGCAAATTCCGCTGGCCGCAAGGTCGACGTCCTGACGATCACCCAGGTTTAAGCGACTTGGGACTTTAAGCCTACTCATTTTAGTCAGAACAAAAATACCCACCTTAAACCTGCCAGGTCTGTCATGTGCTAAGTTGGAAGCTGACTTTACGTGCTAAAAACCAAGCTTTTTATGGTAAGTGCCGTTAAATTATTTTATGATGGCTTATCTTAACTTGCTTAAGGATTTGTCTTATGGCTATTAAGGATTGGCCTGCGGAAGATAGGCCCAGAGAAAAACTGTTACAACGGGGTTCAGATGCCTTAACCGATGCCGAGCTGTTGGCTATTTTTTTACGAACGGGCGTGCGGGGTAAATCAGCGGTGGATTTAGCCCGCGACTTGCTTAATGACTTTGGCTCTTTAAAAGCCTTGCTGAATGCAGACCAAGAACACTTTTGCAGGGCGCATGGTTTGGGGAGCGCCAAATATGCCCAGCTTCAGGCCGTACTGGAAATGGCCAAACGCCATTTTAAAGAAGTGCTTGAACGTGGCAGTGCCTTAACCAGTCCGGAAATTACCCGAGCTTATCTCAGCGCCCAGTTACGTGGTTATAGTTATGAAGTATTTGCCTGTTTATTTCTGGATAATCAGCACCGGGTTATCAAACTGGAAGAATTATTCAGGGGAACCATCGATGGGGCCAGCGTTTATCCGCGAGAAGTCGTCAAACAAGCGCTGTATCATAATGCAGCGGCCGTCATTTTTGCCCATAATCACCCCTCCGGCATTACCGAACCCAGCCAGGCCGATAAACAAATCACCGATAAACTTAAGCAGGCGCTAACGTTGTTCGATATTCGCGTACTGGATCATTTTATTATTGGCGACGGCGATCCCTATTCTTTTGCCGAACATGGCTTGCTATAGAATCGTCGCGCTTTAAACGGGTAGTCCTGTTGTGGGAGCGACGCCTTCATCGCGACTAACGTTTCAAATCGCGACGTAGGCATCGCTCCCACGTTTCCAATCGCATGGGCGTCGCTCCTACAAAGTCAAAACAGGCGATTTTGGAACATTTATTAAAAAATCGGCTGTAGAAAGTCTCGTTCTGCGGTATTATCGCTCACCATTTACTTTATTTCGGAAGCTTACGATGACACAAGATGAATTGAAACAAAAAGTGGCTCAAGCCGCGTTGCATTATATTAAAGATGTCGGCATTATCGGCGTTGGTACAGGCTCTACGGTGAAACATTTCATCGATTTTTTGGGCGATTTTAGAGCGGATATTGAAGGCGCCGTCTCCAGTTCTGAAGTGAGCACTGCACACTTAAAAAAAGTCGGCATTCCGGTATTTGACTTAAACGCAGTCGGTACGTTGGATGTTTATATTGACGGTGCGGATGAAGTGAGTCCTCACAAGCATTTGATTAAAGGCGGCGGTGGCGCTTTAACCCGTGAAAAGATTATTGCCGCAGCCAGCAAGCAGTTTATTTGTATTGTCGACGAGACTAAATGCGTTGATGTGTTGGGTGCATTTTCCCTGCCTGTTGAAGTGATTCCCATGGCGAGAAGTTATGTTGCCAGAGAACTGGTTAAATTAGGCGGTCAACCTGTGTGGCGGGAAAACTTTATTACCGATAACCACAACGTCATTCTTGATGTTCATAACCTGAGTATTATGGAACCGGTTAAGCTGGAACAAATCATCAATAACATTACCGGCGTTGTTACCAACGGCCTTTTTGCCATGCGCCCTGCCGATGTTGTGTTAATCGGCAAAGGGACAGAAGTTATTACACGGTAATTTTTTGCTGTTGATCAGGGCTCTTTATGACCTGAAGCACAAAACGTGAGTGACGGGGTTGCAAGCCCCGTCACGCTTGCTACTTCGCTACCTCGGCAATTAATTAATTCCCTTTTTTTGCAGGTTTAAGTTGGTTCCGCCTTGGGATAAGTCTTCCTGATAAATTCCGGTTAATTTACGCTTAAACTCATTAGAGATCACTCTGGAATCCTGCTTGCTTGCTACCACGCGCGGCGTGATCAGAACAACCAGCTCGGTTTTGAGATTACTCTTATCAGTGCTCCCGAATAATGACCCTATTAACGGCAACTGGTATAACCAAGGAATGCCACTTTTGTTATCAGTAACCTTATCAGAAATTAAACCGCCTAATACTATGGTTTCTCCATCATGTACCGCCACGTTACTTTCAATTTCTTTTTTATTAATGGTAGGAGACTGAATACCGGATGAAGTTGCATCGATTACGTCACTGACAATTTGCTTGAGCTTCATAATTACCATGCCGTTCGCATTCACTCTGGGCGTAACGTCTAGGGTAACGCCGGTATCTTTATATTGAATTGAACTGGATACATTGGAAGGAGCGAGAACATTCGTGTAGGTACCGGTTGATATGGGCACTTGTTTGCCGACATTAATCCTCGCTTTCTGGTTATTTAACACCATTAACGACGGCGAAGAAATCACATTGACTTTATTAAGCGAGGCTTGTGCGCTTAACAAAGCTTGCAACTGTCCTGAAGTGTAGAAAGCGGAAAGTCCCGCTGCGCCTACTTTCGCTAAGCTAGCTAACCCCGGGGGGGTATTTGTACTGGCAATGGCACTCCCCCCATGCTGAAAATACCACGATATGCCATACTGTAAATTATCTGTTAAACCAACCTCTACAACTGTTGCATCAATCAGCACTTGCAGCGGCATCACATCCAGCTGGGTAATTACCGGCAGTATCACCTCGTAATCCTGCGCGGTAGCAACAATAATGATGGAATTATTGGGCTCATCAGCAATAATTTTTACCTTACCGATGCTGGATATTGATGCACCCCCACTAGGTAAAATGTCTGCCAGCGCGTCTTTATCGGGATCATTGGTGGCGAAGGCACCCGGATTGCCCGCCGATGAATTTTGATCAGACTGATTGACGGCGAAAGTACCCATGTTGCTGGTCGGCAAGCCACTTGTGGACGGATTATTACCTCCTAAATTGGACGGGGTATTACTCGAACCGAACGGTGAACCGCCCGTACTGGACGGTGAATTACCGGTATTGGTAGGGTCTTGATTGGACATCGTGTCAGCCGTTTCCCCCGGCGCAATAGAAGCGGAAGTATCTTTGCTTTTGGAGCCGGTAAAAATCTGGTTTAGCGTGGCCGCCAATTTTTTGGCATCGGCGTGCTGAACTTTATAGACATTAACCCCGCCTCCGGACGCGGTGTTGGCTTTATCCAGCCTGAATATCCAGCCTTCAATATCTTCCAGATAGTGCGCCTGATGGGTGACCGCCAAAACGGCATTTAAGCGCTGTATCGGGATAAACTGAAAAAACTCGGACTTCTCGCCTTTACCCTTTTGATAAAAAACAGTTTGCAGCTCTTCAATCACGGTTTTTGGATCTACATGAGTCAGGGGAAA
>CAIMDR010000147.1 GCA_903839795.1 uncultured Methylococcaceae bacterium
CTTAAAATCAATGCCGGCATTGGTAAGCCAGTCTTTAAATTTTTCAGTACCGCGAAAAGCGATCACAATGGCACGGCCACTATGAGCAATAAAAAGCTGGGTATCGGTACTGGCCTCGTTAATAAATTCGGTGTTAAATCCGTGTTCAAGGAGTTTGGTTCTGATGTGAGCCTCCGATTGGTAGGCCAATTTTGACGCCAGTGCCAAGGCATAAGCGTTTTTTAGGGAGAATTGGGTGCTGTTGGGTTCAGTACTTAAATTAATCATGAGTTTTCTCTATGGGTTAACTAAAGGGTCATTAAAAATGCGTCATTATTCCTGCCTAAATTTATTGCTTGTTATAGCTGACAAGCCAAAATCAAAAATTAAACAGTTGAAGATTGAGCGCCGGTATTTTAAAATTTAGATAATTGAAAATTACATCTTGGCTTTTTTAGCTTTCTCCATTAATGAATCTAAAGTATCCGGAACCAAGCGCTCTGCAAATCCGGCCATAAATGCCCAGACCAGCATCAAAGCGTTGTTTGTTTCAAATTCTACGCAACAAAATAATGCGCGAACGCCTATAGATTGACCACAAACACCGGAATCAGTATGCAATACCAGCGTAGGTAGCAAGTCGCCCAACAGTCCTAATAATGAAAAAACGCCAGATACTGCCAATAGATACATAATCATTGCAAAGATTGCACCGCTAAAAATTAACGACAAAATATACCAAAGCGACATGCTTAACTTAATATCCATCGCATCAAGTACGCTATCGGTAAAGCTTGAGGGTGCACCACTGGCCTTTTCGGTTCTTTGCAGCAAGCTCATACATGAACCAATCATGCCTGAAAAAATAGTGAGTATTACCAGTGTAAAATGTTGCGGTTTTAAATCTTCTTCATAAAAATTAGAGCGATACAAAATAAGCAACGCTAGGGCCATTAGCACTAAAACAGAAAACAACACACCCAGAATATTTCCCTTAACCTTATAAATGCTTTCTAACCGGAGTAGTTTGTAATAACCCAGTCGTTGCGTCTGTCGGGTAAGACTAATAATGTCACCGCGAATAGCCTCTTCCAGCTTGATACAATCAACAGTGTAATTATTCAGTCCCCCTCTTTGACAAAGAGGGGTTAGGGGAGATTTTATTAGATAAATCCCCCTCAGTCCCCCTTTTTCAAAGGGGGAGGTGAATACTTACTCAACAGTTGGTTGTTTACTTTTCTGATCTGCTTCCACCTTAAGCACTGGCTCCCTAAATTCTTTGGCAATCAGTACCTTGATTTTTTCTTCAGTTATGTCATCAGCAAGGCTGGCAACATAAGTGCGATAAACCTCTTCACCGACTTGTGTGCGAAATTTTTGCCGCACCGCCCATAATCTTGTTACTAAATCTGCGCGTTTTAGCTTGTTAATAATCAACAGCTCAATAGACCAAAGATCACTGAGTGATTCAACATGGAAACCTTGGGCAAAAGATTCTAAGGAAACGCCGACTTGACTCAGTATTTCTTCCCGATCACTTTCATTTACAAAAAGTAAATCCGCATGAATGACTTCGCCAAGCTTATCCAGTAAATCCCGTTTTCCGTTTGAACAGCTAATCGGTGAAGAAAAAAAAGCATCAATGGTTTTTAAAAAAATATT
The DNA here is from genome assembly GCA_903839795.1 of uncultured Methylococcaceae bacterium. GTDB lineage: Bacteria > Pseudomonadota > Gammaproteobacteria > Methylococcales > Methylomonadaceae > Methylobacter_C. Next base: position 1,642 of record CAIMDR010000147.1, read on the forward strand.
TCCTGTCAAAGTATTCACCTTTCTATTTCAACTTCTGGGATCACCCGGCAAATAAGAACCGGCGACCTGCTTGAAAGCAGTTGATGTTTTCTCGCCCGAAATCCCATCAATTTTGACAAAAACGCCTGGAAAGCTGTTAAGCCAACACTGCAAGTCTTCGGCTTGTTTAAAAACAGTTGGGTCACTGGATTTAGTTGTTGCATAACTAACAACCAGAGGTGAACTCTCAGCAGTTGGCTTAGGCTGATCGGGAAATTCGATTTGATGCAATTCCGCCAAACGCCTCAACAACACGGCTGCTCCACATTGCTTGGAAGTAGCAGTATCCGACCACGTACCGTCAGCAACATATTTACCGCTGGCGTAATGATTGGAAAAAGACCATAAATACGGAGTCAGTACATGCGTGTGACTAAGTCTGTAACCCCAGCCGTTATATCCTTCAAGTTGATACAACAAACCGGACAGGCTCCAATCGGTTTTGGTTCCCAGTCCCCGCATCGCCAGAGCATCGGCCGCGCTTTCTTCCCAAGTAAAGGGCGGCTTACCTTTTTTTGGACGCCCGGCAGGTACTTGAACAGTACGAGCAGTCAAAGAATCGCCGTTGTGCAATTGTGCCTTAAAATTTTGGCTGGCTTCCATGTTATGAATCACCGCAATAAAAAACCACGGAATGCCTAATGGGTCACCCACACTTTTATAACGCGCCGTATTACCAAGTAATTGTTCGTCAAGTTTTTCAACGATGGACAAATTCTTGGGCGAAATAATGCATGAATTAAATAATCTTTCATACTCCGTCTTCAATGCAGGAGTAAATGCTACTTTTGCCATTAATCTTCACCTTAATACAATTTATAGTCGAAATCTTCAAAACGCTTATGATTGTCTGTTCGCAAAGCACCTTATAACTTTGGGCAAACCCGAAACCCAATACCCTATTGATCCTAAAAACGTATTTAGCCACAGATAAACACGGATTTACTCAGATAAACAACGCGTTAGATCAATTCTTTTGATCACCCTTTTGGTAAATTATCAGAGAGCGTAACATTATGTATTATCAGTACTTATCTGTGTAAATCTGTGGCTAAATGAGGTTTTTAGGTTGATTCATGGATAGGCCGCCGGGCGCCTTAAGAAAGCAGGCGCAGCAAAAAATCTAAAGGCGATGGTAATTGCCTTTAGGTGTAATCCTGGCGATTTTCGAGGCCATGTCTTCTTCAGTCAAAAAACCCAGCGCATTCAGTTTCCTATAAAGCCAAACAGGCCAACCTTTAAAAATTTTCCCCGGTATATCAACCAATAATAGTGCCGGCCATTTAACCGCCAGAAGCGTTGCCAATTGATAATATAATGCCTGGGAATCGTGAGTAACAGAAAGGCTTGTCGTGATTGATACCTTTGTATTAAGGCCTTGGACTGCGGCTTGTTGAGCCATCCAATTTAAGGCAATATCAGACAAACCGGTTTCAGCATAGCCACCGCCAACATCGGAATGTACGCCAGGAAACCAATGCTCGACGAAATTTGCCAAATTATGACCGGGTTTTAATTTCCAGAGCACAGGACGAAACGGCCAGCGGTGCTCGTCCGAAGATAATGCGTGGCTGGCGCTTTGTATAGCGTCGCTCAAGGTTACGTCATGAAAACGGCAGCCGAATACTAGGTCGGAAAGTTTTCCCAAAAATAAACCATAGGGCGCCCCCAAGGCACCTACCGTATCCCAAACTCCCAGAAACCGTATTGTTTCTCCACCATAGGTATATTGGGCACGAAACGACTTGGCTTTTAAACCCTTGGAAGGGTTGGGATGCCAGTCAGTAGACTTGTCTTTATACTTGGCATAGGCTTTATTGGTTTTGTCGAAGTATTCCCGTTTTAAAATGCCCATGTTGTGGATGAGTCCCGCCAGAGAGCGGGCAGTATAGGCACCGCGACTGAAACCGAATAAATAAATGTCGTCGTCGGGCTCATAGTTGCTGCACAGAAATTTATAACCGTCTTTTATGTTGTCGGATATCCCCCAACCGAAAGCCCCGCCCATAACCCGGTCATACCAGTGGGTTCCCACGCCCTGTATGTAATATACGATTTGGGGTATACCATTAATATCGTCTTGACAGGTGGCCTCAAACAGCTTGGCCACGTTGGTGGGATTCTTGTCCGGTTCATTCCAGGTGCCATCGCAAAACACCACTAGTTTCTTTTTCATAACATTATCCTCCAAGGTTTCCAAATATTTCGGATAACTAGTGATGCGCTAGAAAACGAGATAGACGCCCCAATTCTGTATAACGACAATAGATACCATTATTTAAACCGGCCAAACCACTAACCGTGTTGTAATTATTCACCTCCCCCTTTGAAAAAGGGGGATTGCGGGGGATTTATCTACTGAACTCTCCCCTAACCCCTCTTTTTCAAAGAGGGGGACTGAATACTTACAACCGTGTTGTAATTATTCAAGTCCCCCTACCCCCTATTTTTCAAAGAGGGGGACTGAATAGTTACAACGGTACTGTTATAGTGCCCTGTGAAACCGTTGTAATTCCCTTCACGCTAGAAGGCAACGACTGCCAGACCTCAATACATAATAAAGCCCATACATTACTAACGCGGGGCGTGGTTTTGCTCATATCCAAGATGCACTTGCATAATAAACGCGCTACACTGTGGCTAATTTATTTGGAGGATTAATCATGTCTGCAAACGCTGTA
>CAIMDR010000148.1 GCA_903839795.1 uncultured Methylococcaceae bacterium
CTGGAAATATCATTTCGTCCACGAAAAACACGAAAAGCACGAAAAATTTCAAAGAGATACCAAGCTATAAGCCGTCACCCAAAGGGTGAATAGCTAATTAATATAACGTACTAATTTATTTCGTGTCTTTCGTGTTTTTCGTGGATAAACTGCTGTTTTTAGAATAAATAGCTTGGGAGAATTAAATGAATGCATCGCCTGCAAACCAACAAGGTTTAACCTTTATATCGCTTATTTTTGTTCTCGGTCTTATCGGTTTTTTTGTTTTGTTGGGTCTTAAAATAGGCCCGATTTACCTTAATCACAGCAAAGTAGTCAGTGCGCTAGCTGATATTAAAAAAACCCCCGACATTGAAGCACAAAGTGAAAGCGAAATAAGAAACAGCCTGAGCAAACGCTTCGATATTAATTATGTTGATGATGTCACTCAGGATGACATTACCATCACGCGCCACGGAAATTATCTAAAAGTGGCTATTGAGTATGAGGTTGCCCGGAAAATTGTTGGCAACCTGAGTGTTTTAGTGGAATTTAATGACAATATTGAGGTCGGTAATCAGTGATAAAAAAGCCCGAAGTTTTGTGTAGAAAGCTGGGATTAACGTTTAATAATCCACAGCTTTTTACCATGGCTTTAACCCATCGCAGCGCAAGCTCAACCAATAATGAACGACTGGAGTTTTTGGGCGATTCAATCTTGGGCTTTGTGATTGCCCAAAAATTGTATGACCTTTTTCCTGAGGCCAGTGAAGGTGTTTTAAGCCGCCTGAGAGCGAGCCTGGTCAATCAAACTTCTTTAGCGGAGCTAGCCAGAAAGCATCAACTGGGCGATTATTTATTGCTGGGCTCAGGAGAATTAAAAAGCGGTGGCTTTCGCCGTGATTCCATTTTGTCCGATGCGCTGGAAGCCATTATGGGCGCGTTGTTTAAAGATCAAGGCATAACCGCTTGTCAACAATGGATCGAACACTTATTTACGGAAAAACTGAGCCAATTATCCATAGATAACTGGCAAAAAGACCCTAAAACCCAACTTCAGGAATTGATGCAGTCCAAAAAATTGTTATTGCCTGAATACACCTTAATAACAATGTCAGGACTTGCACACGAACAAATGTTTAAAGTTAAATGTACCATTACCTTAATTGAAGAAGCCTGTATCGGTACCGGTATCTCAAGAAAAAGAGCCGAACAATCGGCAGCAGAGCTCATGCTCGAATTATTAAAGAAGGATAATCAATGAATTGCGGTTTCGTAGCGCTAATAGGGCGCCCCAATGTTGGTAAATCTACGCTGATGAATCATTTGCTGAAGCAAAAAATCAGCATTACTTCACGCAAACCACAAACTACCCGGCACCGAATTCTGGGTATTAATACCACTGAAGCAGGTCAGGCCATTTATATGGACACACCGGGCATGCACAACAATGAAAAAAGAGCGTTAAACCGCTATTTAAACCGAACGGCTGAAACTACCCTACTGGGTGTTGATGTAATTGTCTGGTTGATTGATGGTTTGTCATGGCATGAATATGATGAAGTCATCTTTAAAAAACTGGAGCAAGCGGGATTACCGGTCATACTGGCCGTGAATAAAGTCGACAAGGTAAAAGACAAGGATGCCATCTTGACGTTTTTTGCCGAAGCCCAACACCGCTTTCCCTTTGAGCATTTGATTCCTATTTCGGCTTTAAAAAGAACCAATCTGGATCAACTTGAAAGTTTGATCATGAAGCTGTTACCGGAAAATGATTTAATCTATCCTGAAGATCAGATTACCGACCGACCCGAGCGCTTTTTAGCGGCTGAAATTATCAGGGAAAAACTGACCCGCCGCTTGGGTGATGAATTGCCTTATGCCCTAACGGTTGAAATGGAACGCTACGAAGAGCTTCCACATATTACCAAAATATACGCCATTATTTGGGTAGAGCGTCTGACCCAGAAAAATATCGTGATTGGCAAAGATGGCGACATGCTGAAAAAAGTAGGTACGGATGCGCGGTTTGATATAGAAAAACTGATCGGTCAAAAAGTCTATTTACAACTGTGGGTTAAAGTTAAAAAGAATTGGTCGGATAATGAACGCGCCATGCAAAGCCTGGGATTTAATGACTGATAGAGCAGTTCTCTTACAACCTGCCTTTATCCTGCAACAACGAAAATTTAGAGAAACCAGTCTTATTATCGACGTATTGACCCGCGATTTTGGCAGGGTTTCTCTGTTGGCTAAAGGCGTAAGAAAGGCCAAGTCTAAAACGGCGGGGCTGCTGCAACCTTTTACCCCGCTGACACTTTCCTACTTGGGTAAATCTGAGTTAAAAATACTGACCGATGTTGAAATAACACAGCCCTTTAATCCATTACAGGGGCTTGCCGTTTATTGCGGCTTTTATGTTAATGAACTCATCGGCTGTTTTTTGCATCAGTACGACCCTCATCCGGACGTGTTTGACTATTATGGACACTGTCTATCCTGCCTTTCAGAGCCGTCAAAAATAGAAGCGACACTGCGCATTTTTGAGCTTGATTTACTGGAAGCGGTAGGTTATGGGCTGCAACTGGACTATGACTTCCAAAACAACCAAGCCGTTGATTCATTAATCAGCTATCACTTCAATGCAGAACAGGGGCCGATAGCAGCGTCTGACGGCTTATTCTCGGGCAAAACCTTGCTGGCATTAAAAGCCAGAGAACTCACCGACTCTGAGACACTCTACGAAGCGAAAATACTGATGCGAAAAGTCATCGCTGTTTATTTGCACGGTAAGCCACTAAAAAGTCGAGCCGTCATCAACCAAATTATCCAACATCTATAAAAATGAATAAAACACACATCTTATTGGGCGTAAATATTGACCACGTTGCCACGTTGAGACAAGTCCGAGGCACACTTTACCCAGAACCTGTCCAAGCAGCACTGGTTGCAGAACAAGCTGGCGCAGACGGCATTACGGCGCACTTGCGGGAAGACCGTCGGCATATTCAGGACCGCGATATTTTCTTGTTAAAAGAGCTGCTCCACACCCGCCTGAATATGGAAATGGCAGTCACCGATGAAATGGTAGGGCTTGCGGTTAAAATACAACCTTATGCGTGTTGTCTGGTGCCGGAAAAACGCGAAGAATTGACGACTGAGGGTGGATTGGATGTTTCAAGCAACCTGAATCGACTGCAATGGGCTTGTGATACCTTAAGAGCCGCCGACATTGAAGTCTCCCTTTTTATTGACCCCGAAGAAGCGCAAATCGATGCAGCGGTAAAAGCAGGAGCACCGGTTGTCGAATTGCACACGGGTTGTTATGCCGATACAAAAAATCCCGTGCAACAAGCCCAAGAACTGGCACGCATCAGACAGGCCGCTTATTATGCCCACAGTGCCGGTTTGCAAGTTAATGCGGGGCATGGATTAAATTTTTATAATGTTGAAGCGATATGCGCAATACCGGAAATAGTCGAACTTAATATCGGCCATTCGATTATCGCTCAAGCCTTGTTTTCGGGATTGGCTCAGACGGTTAAGGACTTAAAACAGCTCATGAGACAGGCACGGCTACAGGCTTTTTGAGCTGCATGATGTATTGTGTTGCGGTGGTTTTCCGGAAAAACCTCTCCAGAGGGTCAGTTTTCAATCGGCACCAGGTAACGGGAAAAATTCCGTTACCGACCTGATTGTTATTAAGTTAGGTAACTCGCAATAAATACCACCCAATCGTTGCCTGACTCTGGGAACGCTACCGACTTAATGATTCCTGTAGGAGCTGGCCATGCCCGCGATATAACGAAGCCTTCGCGGGCATGGCCCGCTCCTACGAAGCGTGTAGAGACTATAAA
>CAIMDR010000149.1 GCA_903839795.1 uncultured Methylococcaceae bacterium
ACCCAGATGGTGACGATAAACCTAACAAAAAATACTACGATCCACGCGTTTGGCAACGTGCCGGTGAAGAAGGCATGGTTACTCGTTTAGAGCAAGCTTTTCAAGAATTGAATGCTGTAAACAGTTTGTAATTCAAGCTGACGTTTAAATTAAAAAGCCGATGTTTTGCATCGGTTTTTTTTTGTTTATAGTATTTATACACCTATGAAGGCCGTGGCTAGGCATTCTATATGCTCAATCTTCAAGTTTTTAATGGTTGATTTTGGGGGCAGCGATAACTAACAATAGGCGTAGGCCGGAATAAGACCACCCAAGCGTAGCGCGTGGTGGCGTTTCCGGCACACTCGTAGCGGATGCCGGAAACGCTTATTCTCGCTTGCGCTCGAAAAGTCTTATTCCGGCCTACGCCGTTTCTGATATTCAATCTTCACATTGGATTTAAATGAGTTCAGCAATAAGAAAACTTGAAGGTCGAGTATATACAAGGTGTTCATGGTTTGGATTCCTTTGCTGAGGATAGCGGTTCCCTGATAGGGAACTTGTTGGAGTGTGGCGATGCAGTGGTGGTTAGTTGATGATTAGATTGGTATAGAATGAGAAGCTATTGATAGCACCCTTGCATTCGGTTTGAAAGCCGTAAACGGTTGCATTCTGTTTGAAAGGGGTGCTTTGAATAGCTAAAATTTTAGGCATAAACAAACTCAATGAATTAAACAATCTCATTGGGTTTATATTTTTGCATCGTTTGCAGAATATTCTAGCGGATAAAATATTCTGTAAACAATGCCATTGACAACAGCACAAGCGCGGTACTGCGGATAATATTTTGTAACTCAACTCATTATCCAAAAAAATCAGAGGATTCACGAAAAACACAATAAAAGTTACTCAACTTGTTGTGCGCACGCCTTTAAAAAGACTTAAAACCCTTATCAATTTTGTGCAATCGGTCTGATATTGCACCATAATAGACCCTGTTTAATCGTTAAATACGGATCGCCTCTCTTGAGTGTAATGGTTGAAATAAAAAACAATTGATAGGAACTATTTTTGAAAAAATTGAATGTTGTTTTAACTTACTAAAATAGCTAACGAAAAAGTCAGTATATTATTAACTATTTCAATTAGATAAGATATTTTGTAGTCTTGTTATTTGAGAGTTTTACTTATCCAATGGATACGCGCTTTGGAGTAAATAACAGAGTTCGGTTGTTATCTTGAGTAAGTGGTCTAATTAGTGGTGCAATACTTGCTGCGCGTTAAACGAAGGGAGTATCTTATTACTTCTCCTGCAAGATGCTTGGGGTGAGAGGATTTAATTCTCAAGTTTTTTGCATATTCCATGCTAATGGAATTTTATTAAAACGCCAATACCAGAAATCAAAGCTAAAAAGGGGAGCGTAACTTATCAAAAGTAACCATAAGTACTTAAGTCAATGCAGGTTATAATATTTCCAGTGCCAACATTTAGGGCTCATCACTATGGGCTCTATTGGTACTTTAACTAAACCCATGGATTCATGAAGTGTCCAGCGTACCCATAAATTATACGAAATTATGACTCCAAAATTCACGCCTTTAAAAGATCACGATACGCCTATCAAAGTATTGTTTACCGGTTATCTTTGTACCGTAGGCATAGGTTATCTGTTTGCATTAATTCAAATATTGTTTACGCATGGCATGGCGGACGGCAAATTTGGTTTGTCGGTCGATGATATTGTTTACAGTTATTACGGCAACCGTTCAGGCACGGTACTTGAAACACAGCTTAACGGTGCCATGAAAGCCAATGCACCCGATCAGGAACGCTTCAAGATTATGGAGTGGGTCAGAGATGGTGCGGATCAGTATGATTATAAAGATAACGGCATTGAAAAAATAATCGAAACCCGCTGTGTGATGTGTCATAACAAAGAAGCATCTGGTATACCCAGCTTTACCAGTTATGAGGAATTAAAACCCTATACCACACAGGATACCGGAGCTACCTTCGCGTCCTTAACGCGGATTTCGCATATCCATCTGTTCGGTATCAGCTTTATTTTCATGTTTGTCGGTCTTATTTTTAGTTTTGCAGAAACGACAACGACGCAATATAAATGTATTGCAATCGGTATGCCTTATGCGTTTCTTGTGGCAGATATTATGTCCTGGTGGCTGACTAAAATTCACCCGATGTTTGCTTGGCTGGTTATTTTTGCCGGTATGGGTATGGGGATTTCTTTTATGTTTATGTGGGTCACCTCTATTCTGGAAATGTGGCTGTTTAAACCGGTATTTATTAATGGTTTCGGTTCACGTTATTTGGAATGGCGAGATAGCCCCGAAGCATCAATCGCCGATCGGATATGGGTTGTTCTTAAGACCCTTACCCGTCAGATTAAACCCGCAGCCTTGTTTGTAAAAGAGCAATGGTTAAAGCACGGCTGGCCTGTTATCAAAAATTTAATTAAAAAATAATCATAGGCTTGCGCTAACTTAAGACCTGAAACTACGAAGAAAAAGCCAAGGTAATAATGGCTATTGCCATTGTTTATTAAGTATTCTGTTAAATTCACACAGCATCAATGTTCAGTCCCGCTTCTTTAAAAAAGGGGCTGAACATTTATCACACAACGCCTCACCATGAAAACACATGACAGAGTTGCTTTCAGCACATTTTATAACATCAGCGTTAAATCAATGTAATAGCTTAGGACATGTTTACATTGGCTACAGCGGCGGTGTAGATTCTCATGTGTTGTTGCATTTGTGCGCGTCAATAACTGACCTTAAAGACAAGATTACTGCGGTTTATGTGCATCATGGTTTACAGGTAGAAGCAGAATCCTGGGCCAGACATTGCAAAATAACGGCAGAAATCTTGGGCGTTAATTTTGTACTGCTGCGGGTTAATGCCATTGCAAGCCAGGGAGAAAGTCCTGAAGAAGCCGCCAGAAATGCCCGTTATAAAGCTTTAAAATCATTAATTGGTGCTAATGATGTATTGTTGGTAGCCCAACACAGAGACGATCAATTAGAAACGGTTTTGTTGCAACTATTTCGTGGCAGTGGTTTGCGCGGCTTATCGGCAATGCCAGAGCGTATGGCTTTTGGCCTGGGTCTTATGTTGCGACCGTTGCTAAACGTTTCAAAGCCTGCCATCAACGATTATGCGAAAATTCACGCGTTAAGCTGGGTCGATGATCCCAGTAATCTAAGTAACGATTACGATCGCAACTTTCTACGCAATGCGGTATTGCCCTTATTAAAGCAGCGTTGGCCCGCGTGTGATAAAACAGTAGCGCGTTCAGCAAGGCATTGTGCCGATGCACTGCTTGTAGTCTCGGAACATGCTGAAGCATTATTCCGTGGAGTTTTTAGTGGTGCCGACCAGACGCTTTGCATCAGTCAGTTAAAGTTAGTTAACAATATCCAACAAGCACTGGTCATTAGGGAATGGTTTCGGGTACTCAACTTAAAAATGCCTGCGCAAGCGTTTATTGAACGCTTGCAGTCTGAGGTTATTTCGGCAAGGGAAGATGCTGATCCGGTATTATCAGGCCAGGGTTATTATGTTCGACGTTATCGCGATAAGTTGTATTGCCTTAAAGCAACCGCATCTGAAATAGTCAGGGAAAGTATCTGGTCAGCAGGACAAACCTCACTCAGAATATCAACGCATCAACGCTTGTTTTGGGTGCGGTCATCAACGGGGATAAGTTGCGAACAGTGGCAAAAGGCGACAATTATTGTAAAAGCCCGCAGTGGCGGGGAAAAAATGAGCTTGCCAAAGCGTAAAGGTCATCATTCCCTTAAAAACTTGTTTCAGGAGGCTGGTATTCCACCATGGGAAAGGGACGCTATCCCTTTTATTTATCTGGATGACAAGCTGGCTGCTGTGGGTGATTTATGGATAAGTGCAGAATTTTATAGTGAACAAGCGCAGGACTGCATTAGTTTGTCCTTGCAACGAGTCGCTCAAGAGTAACCTAAAAAATCCTTAACCAGAAGGCGTGAATATGAGTAAAAAGGCTTTTCAACCTATCTCAAATGAAATAACGCATCGCCAATTACTTCCAAAAGACTATTCAACTTCAATAAGAGTAACAAGTCGTGGTGTGATATTTGCTTGTTATCTTGCCTGTTAGTGGTTCCGTAAAGCATCTTGTTGAATATAAAAGTTTAAATTATTAACCGTGAACAGCGCCATAGAGAGACGAGACGATAATATAATTTGAATAATAACTATTAAAGCCTTATTCTGTATCATTTTTTAATTATTTTAGATTTCTCTTACCAGCGAAGTTTTTCAACTTCCCATCATTGCACTTACAAGGGGCAGCACGTTTTGAGTTTAGACAGTTATCAGTCGGTAGATCGCAGGCAATTAGCCAAAGACATTAGCGAAATTCACCAACAAGCTTTAGCCAATATCAGCATTGAAGATTTTAAGCATTTAACAAGAATGGAACGCTGGGGGAAAATTTGTACCCTCATCGGCTATGGCACTGCCTGGATTTTCCCCAACCCCGTTTCTGCGCTGTTAATTAGTCAAGGTAGCTTCACCCGTTGGACACAAGTAGGGCATCCCATTAGTCATAGAGCCTACAACAAAATTAAAGGGGTAGACGCCAATTATACCAGCAAGAAATTTGCGCAAGGCTGGCGACGATTTTTGGATTGGCCTGACTGGATGACACCGACCGGCTGGCATCATGAGCATGACAAGCTGCATCATTACAGCTTGGGTGAAAAAAATGATCCCAATAATGCGCAACATAATATGGAATGGTTAAGGCAATCAAACCTGCCGATGTGGCAGCGTTATTTTATAGTGGCGCTTTTTTCGGGGATATGGAAGATTGTCTATTACACGCCCAGAACCCATAAGGAATTATGTTTAGATTCTGCCAGACAGCAGGGTGAGCCCGAACCTGTGATGACCCGCCTTGGGGCATGGAGTTTATTTACCGAACAAGGGCGAGGATTATGGCTGCATAGTATTTTACCTTACACCGCTTATCGCTTTGTGTTGTTGCCTTTGCTGTTTTCCCCCTTAGGAAGTTTTGCTGTTATCAGCGTATTAATTAATTCAATTTTGGCGGAAATTTTCACCAACATGCACAGTTTTTTGGTGATGATCCCCAATCATGCCGGAGATGATGTGATGACGTTTGATGAAAAAGCCAAAGGCAAAGGCGAATTTTACCTGCGACAAATTTTAGGATCAGTAAATTATCCAACAGGTTCTAATTTAAATGACTTTCTTTATGGTTGGTTGAATTATCAAATCGAGCATCATTTGTGGCCGGATATGCCCTTAAGTCAATATCAAAAAGTGCAGCCACAAGTGATGGCCTTGTGTAAAAAACATAATATTCCTTATCTTCAACAATCTGTTTTTAAAAGGTTATTGAAAGCGGTGGATATTATGGTGGGGAAAACGTCGATGCTAAAGGCAGGCGTTGCGTAAAAATTGCAGTGGTTTTTGTATTCATGCGCGGATTTGGGTGTTGACAATAACAGCAGGAGGCAGGTGCTTTAGGTGTAGCGGTTAACGCCTGTTATTTTTTATCTTTAAGGTCATTGTCTTCCGGGCAGCCGTAATTTTTGGCGGTGTATGACAAGATTAATATCGCAACACTGAGCAGGGCAATGGCGACGGTTATGCTTAGCAGTAAATAAAGATGGAAGCTATCGGCTACTTTTTGGACATCAATCACTAAATGGCGTGATAACGCAGTAATGGCGATATAAATTAAAAACTGTACCGGTAGTCGACGTGTTTTAAAATAAATGCCGACCATCGCGCCTAATTCAAGATAGATAAATAGTAACAGTATCTCTTCCAGGGTGGCATGTCCTGATTTCATCATCACGATATATTCATGAACCGCAGACCAGACTATGGTGGCACCTATGCCAAATAAGGCCAGATAGTGAAAGCTGTCTACCAGGATATCGCCAATTTTATGAATAAGAACGGTTTTATTTTGCATCGATTATTCTTCAGTTAGATTAACCTGGAATCGGGCACTTATTTGGAAGACCTCACCCGCACTCTTGCGATAGGAGAGTGCGGAGTGAGCCTTAATTCATGCCGTGTTGACTACATGGACACTGTAATTATCAGCCACTTTTTGCTGTTGCAATGCTGATCAATTTATCCACTTCATGCGAGGTAGTGGCTAATTGTTCAGATAAAGCGGAGTATTCCGCAACGCCGGTGGTTACTTCAACAACCAGGCCTTGGGGTGTTTTTACATGTTCTGCGATTGTATTTTTAACCCGTAGCGCAATTTCTTCCGCTTTTTTTAAGGGAGAGCCGGGCATGGCAATAATAAAATCCTGTTCATCCATTCTTGCCGCAATATCAACGCCGACTCTAATATCTTCTTTAAAACAATCGACCACGTTACGTAATATCGTATCCATTTCATAAGCCGCTATATTATTTTGGGCTTTAAAATCTTTTAAGCTGATAAAAAGAACAGAAAAAGGAAAGCCGTTGCGTTTGGAATTTTCAACTTTTTCCTTTAAACGACCCAGCATGGTGTCTTTAGTCATTAACCGGGTTAACGGGTCTAAAGCAATATGTTCTTTATCCCATGTTTCCTGTGCCTCCAGTCTAAGTACATTCATAATGCCTAATGAGCAGGCCAGTAATAAGCCAAGTATCCAGGTAAAATACCACATAACAGTCTCCTAATAAGCCGTGTGATCGTTCTGATGAATGTGTTCCAGCGTTATCTTGCCGCGCAACACTCGAAACGCCCAAGTGGTATAAGCAACAACGATGGGTAAAAAAATCAACGTCACCCAGAACATGATTTTTAACGTGGCAAGACTGGAACTGGCATCCCACACGGTTAAAGAGCTGTTCATGGCTGAACTTGACGGTATCAGAAAAGGAAATAGGGACACGCCAGCGGTTAAAATAACGGAAGTCAATGTTAAAGAACTAGTGATAAAGGCCAGTCCGGGACGCTCGATTTTTGATAGCAGAATGGTGACCGCGCCAGCAATAAAAGCCAAGCCGGGTACGCTCCATAGCACAGGAAAATGCGCATAATTAGCCAGCCATAAGCCCGGTTCTTTATAAACTATTTTAGCGAGCGGGTTAGAGGGTGCGTTGGGTAAAACTTCGGTGCTGATTTGGTAGCCATCAATAGTGGCTACCCAGATACCGGCCAGGGCAAAAATGGCCAATGTGAGTGTTGCAAAAACAAGAACTACGGTTTTACATCGCTGATTAATGTCGCCCACCGTCTTGATTTGTAAAAATACCGCGCCGTGCATAATGAGCATGGATAAGCTAACCAGTCCTGCCGCTAGTGAGAAAGGGTTTAATAATGCCCAGAATGAACCGGTATAAAAAATACGCATGTCATTGTCAAAATAAAACGGCACCCCTTTTAATAAATTGCCAAAGGCCACGCCAAAAATCAACGCAGGCACAAAGCCACCGACAAACAAGGCAATGTCCCAATTACTGCGCCATTTTTGACTGGGTAATTTACTGCGATAATCAAAGCCTATCGGCCTTAAAAATAACGCAAACAAGGTTAACAGCAAGGCAAAATAAAATCCTGAAAATGCCACGGAATAAGCCATCGGCCAAGCCGCAAACAAAGCACCGCCGGCGGTTACAAACCAAACCTGATTACCTTCCCACGTAGCGCCTATGGCATTAATAATAACGCGGCGCTCGCTATCATTTTTGCCTAAAAAGGGTAGCAAGATGGCGACGCCCAAGTCAAAGCCGTCGGTAATGGCAAAGCCAATCAATAAAGCGCCTAATAAAGCCCACCAGATTAAGCGCATGGTTTCATAATCAAAAATCATGGTGTTACTCCTGAAGCAATTTCAAAATGATAGCGACCTTTATGCAGGCTGCTGGGCCCCAACTTAATAAATTTAAGCATCAAGAATACTTCGATAACCAAAAATACCGTATATAAACTAATATAGCCTGCCAGACTGAGGTATAAATCCAGTTCGGTTAAGGAAGATGCGCTTAAAAATGTCGGTAAAATTTCTGCAATGGTCCAAGGTTGCCGACCAAACTCGGCGACAAACCAGCCCATTTCACAGGCAATCCAAGGCAAAGGCATCATCAAAAGACTGGCACGTAATAACCAGGTCTGCCGGCATTTACGAATGGAGCTGGCGATGACGGCCATAACAAATATCCCCAGCATAATAAAGCCGCAAATGACCATGAGCCGAAAAGTCCAGAATAACGGCACGACTCGGGGTAGTGATGATTTCGCTGCCAGTTCTATCTGGGCATCAGTGGCATCAACAATTTTATCGGTATAACGCTTAAGCAACAGACCATAACCCAAGTCATGTTTGTAGAGATTAAATTCTGCGAGAGTGTCGGCATTCCGGTTACCGGTTCTTAATGTTTGTAACGCGGCGTAAGCTTTTATACCTTCACGTACCCGCAAACGATTTTTTTCCAGAATTTCTGTTAATCCGGTAATCGGTTCATCGATAGAGCGCGTACCAATCAAGCCCAGCACCCACGGTATTTTTAAGGCATAACGTGTTTCCATGGTTTCCTGGTCAGGAATGCCAATAACGGTAAAGGCGGCTGGTGGTGCTTCTGTGTGCCATTCCGCTTCAATCGCCGCGAGTTTGGCTTTTTGTACTTCGCCATCGGTATAGCCACTTTCATCACCCAAGACAATAACGGACAGGATGGCGGCCAGACCAAACCCGGCGGCAATGGTATAAGAGCGTTGTGCAAAGGCGGCGTCACGACCTTTCAGCATGTAATAAGCACTGATGCCCAGCACAAAAGCAGACGCGGTGGTGTAACCGGCAGCAACGGTATGAACAAATTTAACCTGGGCGGCCGGGTTAAATAACAATGAGCCAAAGCTGGAAAGTTCCATACGCATGGTTTCATAATTAAATTCTCCACCGACCGGATTTTGCATCCAGCCGTTAGCGATCAAAATCCATAACGCGGACAGGTTGGTTCCTAAAGCCACCAACCAGGTCACTGCCAAATGTTGGCCTTTGCCCAATTTATCCCAGCCAAAGAAAAACAGGCCGACAAAGGTAGACTCCAGAAAAAACGCCATCAAGCCCTCGATGGCTAGCGGAGCGCCAAAAATATCACCAACATAATGCGAGAAATAAGACCAGTTCATGCCGAATTGAAATTCCATCGTCAAGCCGGTGGTTACACCCAGCGCAAAATTTATCCCGAATAACTTCCCCCAGAACTGGGTCATATCCTTGTAAATTTCTTTGCCGGTCATAACGTAGGTCGATTCCATAATGGCCAGTAAAAATGACAAGCCTAAGGTCAATGGAACAAATAGAAAATGATATAAAGAGGTTGCTGCAAACTGCCAGCGGGATAAATTAACCACGGTTTCTGAAATCATTGATTCACCTATGGGTTGTAGTTCAGTAGTGAAATAAACGAGACAGGATACAAGTTAAACAAAATACCTTGTCTTTAGCGTTAAATTATAATTGGAAAACTGTTTTTGATTGAGGTTGCCCTTAAATAATTAGTCTTGTATCCTAAGATTAAACTATGCTATTGTCTAGTAATATTATCTAACGCTAATATGATTTTTTGTTTTTCGGTGCTTTTGTCTGATCGCTTACAGGCTAATGATTTTTCTTTTTCATTGTTCAGGGTTTGCACCGGTTTACTTTAACGGGATTTTTAAGCGACTAAAAGTCAATTTAAAACACGCAAGACCCATAATAAACTAATAATGAGGAGAGTATCATGGCTCGTATTGTAATTTTAGGGGCAGGCATTGGCGGTGTACCCATGGCTTATGAAATGAAAGAGACGGTAGGGAAAAAGCACGATGTTATTGTGATTTCCGATAGCCCGACTTTTCATTTTGTGCCATCAAATCCTTGGGTTCCACCCCGATGGCGAACACCCGAAGATTTAAAGATTGAGTTGGCACCGGTAATGAAAAAGAAAGGCATAGAATTCATTCAAAAAGCGGCGGCAAAAGTGGATCCGGTTAACAGTAAAGTTGAGCTGGTTGATGGTTCCGAGGTTGCTTACGACTTTCTGGTTATTGCCACAGGCCCGCGTCTGGCCTTTGATGAAATTCCCGGTTTAGGGCCGAAGGGCTATACCTCATCCGTCTGTCATGTGGATCATGCCGCAGTGGCAGCCGAAGATTGGGATAAATTTATGGAAAATCCCGGGCCGATTGTTATCGGTGCGGTTCAGGGGGCCTCTTGTTATGGCCCTGCGTATGAATATTTGATGATTCTTGAAACGGAATTACGTAATAAAAAAGTGCGGGATAAAGTACCGATGACTTTTGTTACCTCGGAACCCTACATCGGACATTTAGGACTGGGTGGTGTTGGCGATACCAAAGGTCTGATGGAAAGCGCCTTGCGTGAAAAGTCTATCAAATGGATAACCAATGCCAAGGTAGACAAGGTTGAGCCCGGCATGATGTTTGTGACTGAGGTTGACGAGGACGGTAATGACAAGAAAAAACATGAGCTGCCATTTAAGCATTCCATGATGTTACCGGCATTTACCGGTGTTGATGCCGTACGTAATGTTGAAGGACTGGTTAATCCGCGCGGCTTTGTTTTGGTGGATGATCATCAGCGTAATACTACCTTTAAAAACATTTATTCGGTCGGTGTTTGTATTGCTATTCCCCCGCTTGAAAAGACACCCGTACCGGTCGGTGTCCCAAAAACCGGCTACATGATTGAATCGATGGTGACGACCACCGCTCATAATATTGCCGAGGAGTTGGCTGGTAAAGAGCCTTCGCACCACCCGACGTGGAACGCTTTGTGTCTGGCTGATTTTGGTGATTCCGGCGTCGCTTTTCTGGCTATGCCGCAAATTCCTCCGCGCAACACAACCTGGTCGGCGCAAGGTAAATGGGTGCATTTGGCTAAAATCGGGTTCGAGAAATACTTTATGCGCAAAGTAAGAAAAGGTATTAGTGAGCCCTATTATGAAAAGTTAATGCTTAAATTATTGGGCGTGGTTCGGATAAAAGGCCATTAACATGAGTATCGATAGAATAGTATTTGCCGTTGCCGGCAGTTTTATCCTGATTAGTTTGTTACTGGCGCATTTTCATTCTGAAAATTGGTTATGGTTTACCGCCTTTGTGGGTGCCAATTTGTTGCAATCAGCATTTACTGGGTTTTGTCCCATGGCAATAGTGCTTAAAAAGTTGGGTGTTAAACCAGGCTGTGCCTTCTGATTATAGTGTTGGCTGACAGCCTTAAATAAAAGTGCTGTAAATTTTCACCACGAAGGCACGAAGAACACGAAGAACACGAAGAAAAACAGAGTCCTTCGTGGTGAAAAAAGTTGAAAGACTTTTGTCTGTTCCTTAACAGGAATTGTTAGACCTGACACACTTACGTGAAGATTATGCTTAAAACAATTAAAAACAGTTTGGCGCTCAGTTTATTACCGGTACTGATGTTGGCGAATTTTTCAGTCGCCGCTGAAACGGTTACGAAAAATACGGCCAATAAAGCGGTGCCGGAAAAATTAACCAGCCAATCTTATACGCTGGATCAGGCGATTGATTATGCGATAGCCAATAATCCTGATCTGCAAATTTCCATAGAACGTATCAATCAGGCTCAAGCCCAATTAGGTGTCGCTCTCTCTGCGTTTTATCCGCAAGTAACTGCCCGAGTGGGCTATGAAACCTCTAACAATCCGGCTCAGGTCTTTGCGATGATCGTGTCGCAAAAAAGTTTCGAACCTAATAATATCAATACTATTAATAATCCGGGTTACCGACAAAATTTTCGGCCTGAAATTATAGGAAAACTGTCGCTCTTTCGTGGCGGACAGGATTATCAAAACAGTAAAGCGGCAGAGTTGGGTATAGACGCGGCCGAGTTTGAGCGTTCATCAGTCCATAATGCCTTGATTGAAGCGGTAACGGCTTCGTATTATGCTTATTTAGCGTCCATAGAAGCGCAAAAAGTTGCTCAGGATTCCATTTCCGCCATTACCAGCGAACTCAATCAAACCCAACTAAAGTACGACGCCGGAACCGTGCTTAAATCAGATGTATTGTCACTGGAAGTGAAATTGGCCGAAGCGCAGGATGCCCAAATCAGAGCCGCCAACGGTATTGAATTATCCAAAACCAACATTGCTAATTTGTTGGGTTTATCAAGTTTTCAAGCCTTTACGGTAGCGCCGTCATCATCGATATTAACCAAACCCAAGTTGACGGTATCGTTTAATGATTTGCTTGAGCTTGCCATGACGCAGCGCCCGGAAGTTAAGGCCGCAGCCAATCAGGTAGAAATCAGTCTGCGCAAGTTAAAAAGTGAGCAAGGCGCTTATTTGCCCAAAGCAGATGCTTATGTGAGTTATGGACAAAACAGCCAAAATCCGGGATTTTCCAGTAGCAAAGACAATGTCACCGCTGGCGTTACCGTCGAAATGGATTTGTTTTCAGGGTTTAACACCCAACAACGGGTGAGTGCCGCAGAAAGAAAAGCCGCAGACAATCAGGTAGAAATTAGTTTGCGCAAGTTAAAAAGTGAGCAAGGCGCTTATTTACCCAAAGCAGATGCTTATGTGAGTTATGGACAAAACAGCCAAACCCCTGGATTTTCCAGTAGCAGGGATAATGTTACCGCCGGCGTTACCGTCGAAATGGATTTATTTTCAGGGTTTAACACCCAACAACGGGTGAGTGCCGCAGAACGAAAAGCCGCAGAAGCCCGTGAAACAGAACGAAAAACCAGGCTGGCCATTGAGCAAGAAGTAAAAATTGCTTATTTAAAACTTGAAGAAGGCTTGGCGCGTTTGCGTGTTACGGAAGTCTCGGTGTTGGCTGCCGACGAAGCCTTAAGACTGGTTAATGAGGAAAGACGCGCTGAAATAGTCACGGTCACCCGTTATATCGAATCGGAAGTTGCCAGAAATAAAGCGCAATCCAACACCATCGCAGCGCATTACGATGCCCTGAGTGCTGAAGCTGCATTAAAAAAAGCTGTCGGCGACTGGAAATAACAGCAAATTGTCCACGAAAGACACGAAAGGCACGAAAATTTTTAAGGGCGAATAGCTCAAAAACGATAACTTCTTGGCTGAGCAGATTTTAAAATGTAACATTAATGACAATGTTTATTTCGTTTTTCCAGCAGCTACCGAGCAGTTATCAAAAATAAGTTATACATTTTCAGATAAATAATTTCTCTGTCGACAGATACCATCCCTTCAAGGGATGTTATCTGTATGATCTTACTGCAACGTAAATTGGAAATATAATATCTGAAAGTATATTTGTCGTTTATTTTTCGTGTCTTTCGTGCTTTTCGTGGACCCAATGATTTATCCAAG